>NZ_LEKR01000048.1:0-33370 GCF_001580555.1 Stenotrophomonas sp. DDT-1 | reverse complement strand
CCATGCTTGCGTTGGGCGCAAAGCTCGGCGATTCATCCAGCGAACCCGGGGACAGCGTGCTCCAGCGCGGCGACCCCAGCGAGCTGTCCATCATCGCGATCTTGTAGCTGTTGCCCGAGCCCTGGGCGACGGCGATCTTCTTGCCATCGTAGGACACCGAGGGCTTGGCATTGTAGTTGCCCTGGAAGGTGACGCGCTCGGCGCTGCCGCCACCGGCACCGACCTTGTAGACCTGCGGACGGCCGCCGCGATCGGAGGTGAAGTACACCGCGCTGCCGTCCGGTGCCCAGGTCGGCTCGGTATCGATGGCGAAGTGATTGGTCAGCTGGGTCAGCTGCTTGCTGCCCAGGTCCATCACGTAGATTTCCGGGTTACCGGAGCGCGACAGGGTCAGGGCCAGCTTGCGGCCATCCGGCGAGAACGCCGGGGCGCTGTTGATGCCGCGGAAGCTGGTGACCAGCTCGCGTGCACCGGTGCCGATGTTCTGGATGTAGATGGCCGAATTGCCACGCTCGAAGCTGACGTAGGCCAGCTTGCTGCCATCCGGACTCCACGACGGCGACAGCAGCGGCTCGGCCGAGCGCACGATGGTCTGCGGGTTGAAGCCATCGGAATCGGCCACCATCAGCGCGTAGCGCATGGCGTCGCCCTTGCCACTGGCGGTCACGTAGGCGATGCGGGTCCAGAAGGCGCCGCGCACACCGGTAATCTTTTCGTAGATGGCGTCGGCCATCTGGTGGGCAACGTCGCGCATGGCGTTGCCACGGGCGGTCATCGCCAGGCCCAGCAGGCGCTCGCCCTTGGGCACGTCGAACAGTTCGTACTCGACGCGGTAGGCACCCGCACCGGCATCAAGCACGCGGCCGACCACGATGTAGTTCTGCTTCAGCGCGCGCCAGGTCGCGAACTGGATATCCCCCCCCCGCACGGGCTTCTCGACGATCTGCGCTTCCGGCAGCGTGCGGAACTGGCCCGAACGCTCCAGATCGGCACGGACCACGCCGGCGACGTCGGTCTGCGGAGCGGCCGACGAACCCTGATAGGGCATCGGCACGATGGTGATCGGCAGCGCGGAGGCATTGCCGCCGATGATGTCGATATCCAGCCCCTTCTGCTGCGCGACGGCAGCAAAGGGCAGCAACAGGGCCGCAAACACGGCAAGCCAGCGAGGCATCTTTTTCATGGAGCGCTCAATAAGGGGAAACCGGAACGAGGGATAACAAAGCGGGAGTGAACCGCTTCGCAATCATGAACCAAGGGTACGTGAATTCCGGGTCAGTTCCAGCCCGTCTTCTCACGCACCGTTAACGTCGTGGCTAACATCGCACCGTCTGCCCTGGTCACGCCGCCCCGGAGGACGGTGTTCGACAGCAGCCCACAGCCTGCCCGGTCGAAACCGAGCACACCAGAGGCAAGCGCGACAACCGTGGGCGCGGGTGGCCCGAAAGCCCCCTGGCCCGCCGCCTCAGCGATCCTGGGCAGTAAACGTGAAGTTGAGCGTGCGTGCGAACACCGACTCGAAGCCACGGTACGGCAGCGGCTGCGCGTTGAGCACGGCGGCCTCGATCGAACGCTTGCCGGCCTCGTCGTACGGGCAGTTCGGGCTGACCTTGGCCTGCATCACCGTGCCACCCGGAATCTGGGTGATGGTGATCTGGCAGCGCTGGCCCAGCGGCACCGTGTCCGGCCGCACCCACTGCGACAGCACCTTGGCCTGGATCGCCGCGGCGTACTTGGCCGAAAGATCATCGCTGTTGCCACCGCCACCGGCGGCCGGCTGGGACGCACCGCTGGCACCGGCGGCGGCACTGCCCGCGGCATTTCGCGCGGCGGCGACCTGGCGCAGCTTCTGCTCAGCCAGCTTGGCTTCCTTTTCGGCCTGTTCGCGGCGGGCGCGGATCTCAGCGATCTTCTTCTGCTTCTCGGCCTCGGCCTTGTCCGCGGCCTGACGCGCCTGATCGGCCAGCTTCTTCTTCGCGTCTTCTTCCTGCTGCTTGGCCAGGCGCAGCTTCTGCTCGGCCTCTTCCTGGCGCTTGCGTTCGGTCAGGTCGATCTGCTCCTGGCGGCGCTTGGCTTCCTGCTCCTGCCTGGCCTTCTCCTGCGAGATGGCCAACGCGCTGACCGCTTCCTGGTCCTTGGTATCCGGCTGCGCGACACGCTCCTGTGCCTGTTGCTGCTGTGGCGTGGGGGCGTCCTGTGGGCGCGGCTCGGGAATCGGCTGTGGCGGCGGAATGGTGTCTTCCGGCACCGGAACCGGCTCGGCCACCGGCGGCGGCAGGTCCTCCAGCTTTTCGGACTGGCGCAGGGCCTGGCGGGCGGCGGACGCCTCGGACGCGGACAGCGCCAGGCTGGCCTCCACCGACGGATCACCGGCGGCGGCGTCGGTGTTGCGCTCGGGCGACCAGAACCAGGCCACGATGAAGACCAGCGCGACCAGCAGGTGCACCAGCAACGCCAGCGCCAGGGGCAGGCCCCAGCCGGGTTCGCGCTGCTGCGGAGGTGGCAGGGCGTCAGCGTGCATCGGTGGCCAGGCCTACCTTGTCTACCTTGGCGCGCTTGATCACATCCATCGCGGCGATGACCTTTTCATAGGCCACGGCACGGTCGGCGGCGACGATCACGCGCACGCCCTTGTCCTGGGCGGCGATGCCGGCCAGGCGGCCCTCCAGTTCCTCGGCCGACACGGCGGTCGGTTCCTTGGCGTCGGGCAGCTTCAGGCTGAGCTGGCCGTCCTGGCGCACCGAGACGATCACCGGGTCCTGCTTGCTTTCCAGCGCCTTGGCGTTGGATTGCGGCAGGTCGACGTCGAAGCTCAGGGTGAGCAGCGGCGCGGTGACCATGAAGATGATCAGCAGCACCAGCATGACGTCGATGTAGGGAACGACGTTGATTTCCGATTTCAGCTTGCGGCGCTTGCGGCGACCGATGGCAGCGGACATGGCTTGGACTCCCGGGTCAGGCGCTTACTCGTCGCCAGCGCTCTGGCGCTGCAGGATGGAGCTGAACTCTTCGGCGAAGGTCTCGAACCGCACCGACATGCGCTCCACGCGGGTGGTGAAGCGGTTGTAGGCCCACACCGCCGGGATCGCCACGAACAGGCCGATGGCGGTGGCGAACAGGGCTTCGGAGATGCCTGGCGCGACGGCGGCGATACCGGCCTGCGCACCGCTGCTGATCATGTCGTGCATGGTCACCATGATGCCGAACACGGTACCGACCAGGCCCACGTACGGGGCAGTCGAACCGATGTTGGCCAGCAGTTCCAGGTTACGCTCAAGCTGGTCCACTTCGCGGGTGTAGGTGGTGCGCATGGCACGCTGCGCGCCTTCCAGCTGCGCACGGCCATCCAGGCGGCGCTTGTCGCGCAGGCGGGTGTACTCGCGGAAACCAGCTTCGAAGATGGCTTCCAGGCCGGTCACGCTGCGGCTGCGGTCGGTGGCGGCGCTGTACAGCTTGCCCAGGTCGGCGCCGGACCAGAAGCGGTTCTCGAACTCGTCGGCTTCGCGGGTGGCCTGCTTGAACACGCGGGCCTTGCGGAAAATGATCACCCAGCTGACGAACGAGCCGACCAGCAGCAGCAGCACGATGATCTTCACCGGCAGGCTGGCCTTGGCCATCAGTTCGAGGTAGTTGATGCCGCCGCCGGTGGTGGCCTGGGCAAGGGTCTGTGTCGCGGCGTTGCTGACGTCGGCCGGCAGTGCCTCGGTGACCGTGGCCTGCAGGGCCAGGAGCGTTGCGATCATCCGTTGTTCCTCAGTGTTCGGATTCGGGGTGGAGGTGGGGTTGCAGCATGGCAAGGACGGCCTCGTCCATGCCACGCGGACGGAAACTGGCCGCTTCCAGTGCGGCGATGCGGACCCGGGCCGACAGCAGCAGCTCGCCGTCGCGCAGGATCTGCTGGTCGAAGACCATGCTGGCCTTCTTCAGCTGGACCAGGCGGGCGCTCACCTGCAGGGTGTCATCCAGCCGTGCCGGCCTGATGAAATCCATCTGCATCGAGCGCACCGCGAAGACCATCCCATGCTCGGCGCGCATGCGCTCCTGGCCGTAGCCGAGCGCACGCATCCATTCGGTCCGGGCCCGTTCCATGAAGGCCACGTAGCGAGCGTGGTAGACCACGCCGCCTGCGTCGGTATCTTCCCAGTAAATGCGTGTCGGCCAACTGAATAGTGGCTCAACCGACATCGGGAACCTCCGCGAACAGATCCTGCGGCGGGTTCTTCGGCTTCAGGCCCATGTGCCGGTAGGCCTTGTGGGTGGCCATGCGGCCGCGCGCGGTGCGCACCAGGAAGCCCTGCTGGATCAGGTACGGCTCGACCACGTCTTCCAGCGTGCCGCGCTCCTCGGACAGCGCCGCGGCCAGCGACTCGATGCCGACCGGGCCGCCATCGAAGTAGTCGACCAGGGTCTTGAGCAGGCGCCGGTCGAGCTCGTCGAAGCCTTCCGGATCAACCTTGAGCATCTTCATCGCGGCCTGCGCCACGGCCTCGTCGATGTGGCCGCCCGCCTTCACCTGCGCGTAGTCGCGCACGCGGCGCAGCAGGCGGTTGGCGATACGCGGGGTGCCGCGCGCGCGCCGCGCGATCTCGCCGGCGCCGTCGGGGGTGCAGTCGATGCCGAGGATGGTGGCCGAACGGCGCACGATCCGGGTCAGCTCCTCGACGCTGTAGAACTCCAGCCGCTGGACGATGCCGAAGCGGTCGCGCAGCGGCGCGGTCAGCAGGCCGGCGCGGGTGGTGGCACCGATCAGGGTGAACGGCGGCAGGTCGATCTTGATCGAACGGGCCGCGGGGCCCTCACCGATCATGATGTCGATCTGGAAGTCTTCCATCGCCGGGTACAGCACTTCCTCGACCACCGGCGACAGGCGGTGGATCTCGTCCACGAACAGCACGTCGTGCGGCTGCAGGTTGGTCAGCAGTGCGGCGAGGTCGCCGGCCTTTTCGATCACCGGGCCGGAGGTCACCCGCAGGGCCACGCCCAGTTCGTTGGCGATGACGTGGCTGAGCGTGGTCTTGCCCAGGCCGGGCGGCCCGAAGATCAGCACGTGGTCGAGCGCGTCGCCGCGCCCCTTGGCCGCTTCGATATAGATCTCCATCTGCTCGCGCACCGGGGCCTGGCCGAGATAGTCGGCCAGGCGCTTGGGGCGGATGCTGGCGTCGGCGGCGTCATCCTCGCGGGTGGCGCCGGCGCCGATGATGCGGTCGTCGGTCATGTGCTGATTATGCGGCAAAAGCGGGGTGATTCGGCCGGGCTGCGCCCGGCACCCGCAGAGGCAACGGCAACATCCAGAGCAACAGCCGAAGCGGGCTTCCTGGGGGAATGGCGGGGTGGGTCCGGTTGCGGGGGACGCCGTAAATACGTCCATGTAGGCTCGGTCGCGCCATCCATGGGGCTCACGCCCCCGCAACCGGACCCACCCCGCCTTCGACAGTTTCCTGCGGTCTGTCGGAACGGCGTTCTGCTTTGGTGGGTGCCGACCGTTGGTCGGCACGGCAGATCCACGCCATGCGTGGACGGATCTCTGGAGGAATCGACGGTGGAGATTAAATCTCCACCTGCGCGCCGAGTTCCACCAGCCGGTTACCCGGAATCCGGAAGAAGCCGGTCGCCGGCGCGGCATTCCGGTGCATCAGCGCGAACAGCTTGTCGCGCCAGATCGGCATGCCGCGGTTGGCGGTGGCCACGATGGTTTCGCGGCTGGCGAAGAAGGTGGTGTCCATCGGGTCGAAGTAGATGCCACCGTGGTCACACGAGCGCATCAGCGCCAGCGGCACGTCCGGGGTCTCCATGAAGCCGAAGCGCACATAGACGCGGTAGAACTCGTCGCCCACCGATTCGATCTTCAGCCGCTGCCCTTCCATCGCATACGGGATCGGCAGGGTCTCCACGTGCAGGAACACGTTGCGCTCGTGCAGCACCTTGTTGTGCTTGAGGTTGTGCATCAGCGCATGCGGGGCGACGGTCGGGTCGGCGGTGAGGAATACCGCGGTGCCCGGCACGCGTACCGGCGGTGCCAGCATCAGGCCCGGCAGGAAGGTATCCAGACGGATGCCGTCCTTGCGGATCTCATCGCGCAGCAGCTCGCGGCCACGGCGCCACGTGCGCATCATGGTGAACAGGAAGATGCCCAGCACCACCGGGAACCAGGCGCCCTGCAGCAGCTTGGCACCGTTGGCGATGACGAAGCCCAGATCGATGATGAAGAACACCACGCACAGCGGCAGCAGCCAGGCGCGCGCCTTCGGCCACAGCGAACGGGCCACCAGGGCCAGCAGCAGGGTGTCGATCAGCATGGTGGCCGACACCGAGATGCCGTAGGCCACCGCCAGGTTGGACGAGCTGCGGAAGGCCAGCACCAGGCCGATCACCATCACCGCGATGCCCCAGTTGATGCCCGGGATGTAGATCTGGCCGATGGTGTCGTGCGAGGTGTGCTTGATGCGCATGCGCGGGATGTAGCCCAGTTGCATCGCCTGACGCGAGACCGAGAACGCGCCGGTGATGACCGACTGGGACGCGATCACCGCCGCCATCGTGGCCAGGATGATCATCGGGTACAGCGCCCACGACGGCACTGCCTCGAAGAACGGGTTCTTCAGCGCCTCGGGGTGGTTGAGCACCAGTGCGCCCTGCCCCAGGTAGTTCAGCACCAGGCACGGCAGCACGAAGAAGTACCAGGCGTGTCGGATCGGCTTGGCACCGAAGTGGCCCATGTCGGCGTAAAGCGCCTCGCCACCGGTCACCGCCAGCACCACTGCGCCGAGGATGAAGATCCCATGCCAGCTGTGCTCCATGAAGAAGCGGATCGCCCACCACGGGTTGAATGCCTTGAGCACTTCCGGCGCATCGACGATGTTGTAGATGCCGATCGCCGCCAGCGAGATGAACCAGACCGATGTGATGGGGCCGAAGGCCTTGCCGATCTTCTCGGTACCGAAGCGCTGCGCCGCAAACACCATCAACAGCACCACCACCGTGATCGGCACGATGAAGGCATGCAGGCCCGGCGCGGCCACCTCCAGGCCTTCCACCGCACCCAGCACCGATATCGCCGGGGTGATCACGCCGTCACCGAAGAACAGCGAGGCACCGAAAATGCCGAGGATGCCGACCACGTAGGCCGAGCGCGAGCCGTTGCGCAGCGTGCGCTGGGTCAACGCCATCAGCGCCATGATGCCGCCCTCGCCGTCGTTGTCGGCGCGCATGATGATGGTCACGTACTTCAGCGTGACCACGATGTTCAGCGCCCAGAACGCCAGCGACAGCACGCCCAGCACGGTGTCGTGGTCACTGTTGAGCCCGTAGTGCGGCGAGAACGCCTCCTTCAGCGTGTACAGCGGGCTGGTACCGATATCGCCGAACACCACGCCGATCGCACCGATGATCAGCGCCATGCCTCCTGCTGGAGGGGCGTGACCGTGGCTGCCGGAGGCAGCTGCGTGCGGGGTTTGACTGCTGGACATGGGACTCCTGGCGATGCTCAGGCGGTTCGTTGAAGGAAAGGGACGCGGCTCAGCGCAGCGCCGACTGCAGCGCCTTGCGGATCACGGTGGCTACCTCGTCGCCTTCATTGAAGGCGTCGCGGGCCATGCGTGCCGCTTCGGCCGGCTTGTAGCCCAGCTGCTGCAGGGCCACGGTGGCATCGGACAGCGGGTCGGCCGGGGCCGGGCCGCTGCCGGTGGGCAGCGCGCCGCCGGCGCCGAACTGGGCGGCGCGGTCACGCAGTTCCAGCACCATGCGCTCGGCAGTCTTCTTGCCGATGCCGGGGATACGGGTCAGCGCGGTGATGTCACCGGCCTGGACCATGCGCGCGAACTCCTCGACGGAAACGCCGGACAGCACCGCCAGCGCGATCTTCGCGCCGATGCCACTGACCTTCTGCACGTCGCGGAACAAGCGCCGCTCACCCTCGCGCAGGAAGCCGTACAGCGAAACGCTGTCTTCCTTCTGCGCGTAGTGGGTGTACAGCGTGACCTCGCGGCCGAGCTCAGGCAGGTCGTAGAAGGTGCTCATCGGCGCCTCCAGTTCGTAGCCCACCCCGTTCACGTCCACCACCAGCCACGGCGGCGCCTTGTAGGCGACGATGCCGCGCAGTCGTCCGATCATTGCGTGCAGCTCCTCATTTTCGGCCCCACGCCTGGCGGGCACTGAGCCCCAGGCGGTTGGCCGTTGCCCGTACGTGGGCATGGGTGATCGCCACTGCCAACGCGTCGGCCGCGTCGGCCTGCAGCTTGGTTTTCAGGTTGAGCATGAGCCCGACCATGTGTTGAACCTGTTGCTTTTCGGCGCCACCACGGCCAACCACGGCGAGCTTGATCTCGCTGGCGGCGTATTCGTGCACCGGCAGGTCGCGCAGCACCACGGCCGAGATCGCCGCGCCCCGGGCCTGGCCCAGCTTCAGCGCCGAATCGGGATTGCGGGCCATGAACACCTTTTCAATGGCCACTTCCTGCGGCTGGTACTCGCGGCACAGGTCGGCCAGGCCCAGCACCAGCAGCTTCATGCGCTGCGGGAAGTCGTCGGCGCCCAGCAGCACCAGTGGCTGGTGGTGCACGTAGGTGACGCGGCCGGCGGCATCGACATCGATGATGCCGACCCCGGTCCGCTGCGAACCGGGGTCGATGCCGAGGATGCGGGTCATGCTGCACTCCTGGCGGGGCGGAACGGGATGCGCTGGCAGGCGTATGGGCTCATGACTGTCCGCGGTGACCGTTCAACGGCCCGCGCCCAGGCCGTCGAAGACGGCTCAGGCGTAGGCGTCGGCGCCGAGTTCGGCGTTGGAATACACGTCCTGCACGTCGTCCAGGTCTTCGAGCATGTCCAGCAGCTTCTTGACCTGCAGGGCGACGTCGCCTTCAACCTTGATGTCGTTGTCCGCGCGGAAGGTGATCTCGGCGTGGTCGGCGACATGGCCGGCGGCGGCCATCGCATCCTTCACCGCGTTGAACGCGTCAGGGCTGGTGACCACATCGATCGAGCCGTCATCGGGGTAGACCACGATGTCATCGGCACCGGCCTCAATGGCCGCTTCGGTGATGGCTTCCTCGTCGGCCCCTGCGGCGAAGCTGAGCACGCCCAGGCGCTTGAACATGAAGGCCACCGAGCCCTCGGTGCCCATGTTGCCACCGCACTTGCTGAACGCATGGCGGACATCGGCCACGGTGCGTACGCGATTGTCGGTCAGGCAGTCGACGATCACGGCCACGCCACCCGGGGCGTAGCCCTCGTAGCGGACTTCCTCGTAGTCGACGCCTTCCAGCTCACCGGTCGCCTTCTTGATGGCACGCTCGATCACGTCCTTGGACATGTTCACGGCCAGGCCCTTGTCCACGGCCACGCGCAGGCGCGGATTGTTGTTGGGGTCGCCTCCACCGCCGCGCGCGGCAACGCCGATCTCGCGGATGATCTTGGTGAAAATCTTGCCGCGCTTCGCGTCGGACGCATTCTTGCGGGCTTCGATGGAGGGGCCTCTACCCATGGGTGCTACCGTCTGGCTGCTTCAGGATCAAGGCGCGGATTCTACCTGATCGGGCGCTGCAACCGTGTCTAGGCCCGTATTGTTGTAGAGCCGAGCCCATGCTCGGCCCAATGGGCCCGACGGAATGCAGCCGAGCATGGGCTCGGCTCCACAGGGCGGCCCTGCCTCCCCTGCCCCTATGCTGCCGCCGCGTCGCGGCTGTGGTCGAACTTGCCGTGGCGCAGGAAATGCGCGGTCTGCCGCGCGGCGTCGGGCGACACCACCAGGCCGCTGTGGCTGGTGCGGACCACACAATGGTCGGCCAGGCCCGGCAGCCGGGTCTCGGCCAGTGCCACGGTGCCGTCGGAGGCATCGTCGATGGCACCCAGCAGGCTGCCCAGCCCATGCGGCACCGAGCCGGCGATCAGGCCAACCTCGGCCCTGCCCTGCCAGTCCGGCAGGCCATCGAGCAGCAGCTCGCTGCTGCGTCCCAGCGCCAGGCCCCAGCCATGCTCGGACAACGAGCGTGCGGTGCCACTGCCGCGCAGCGGTGAACCCAGGCAGACCACCCGCTGCACCGGCAGCTGCGGATTGCGCCGCAGCGCTTCCAGCGCCAGCAACCCGCCCAGGCTGTGGCCGACCAGCGACAACGGCCCGGCGTCGGCCAACCGTTCCAGCAGCTGGGGCACCGCCACGTCGGGACCACCGAACACCGAGGAGTAACCGAACGCATGCACCTGGAAACCACGCGCGCGCAGGCGCCAGGCCAGCGGCCCGACCCAGGCGCGGGCATTCCAGATGCCATGCAGCAGCAATACGGGGGGAGTCATGCAAACAGCCTGGCGGTCAGCGGGGCAGGAACGTGAGGTGATTGAACACGCGCGCGCAGCAAGCGGCGGTGAACGTCAGGCCGCGCGCGGTGCGCGGCGCAGGATGAATTCAAGATCGTTGGTATTGCCGACCGGGAACAGGTACTCGCCGGCCTTCTCGAAACCATAGCGCGCGTAGAAGCGTTGCGCGCCGAAGTTCTCCGACCACACACCCAGCCACAGCGTGCGCGGGCCTTCGCGCTCCAGCCAGGTCAGCGCGGTTTCCAGCAGGCGGCTGCCCCAGCCGCAGCTCTGCTGCGTCTTGATCAGGTACAGGCGCTTGAGTTCGCCGTCACCGGGTTTCACATCCGGATGCGGCAGGCCACAGGGGCCGGCGGCGGCATGGCCGACCGCCTCCCCATCCAGTTCCAGCAGCCACACCGCGTAATCGGGGTGGGCCAGGATCACGCGCTGGCGCTCGACCGTGTAGGCCTCCTCCAGGAAGGCCTGCAGGTCCTGCGGCGGGTACAGATGGCCGAAGGTTTCGGTGAACGTGCGGGCGGCCAGCGCCGACAGGGTCGGCGCGTCGTCCACAGTGGCGCGGCGGATCGAATACATGCAGGAAGTTGACGCCAGGGCGAAGCGGGGGTCAAGCCTTTTCAGGCGACTCCGCTTCTTCTTCCTCGTCCTCTTCCTCGTACTCCTCTTCGTCCTCGTCCTCTTCTTCCTCGTCCTCTTCGTACTCTTCCTCTTCGTCGTCCTCGTAATCCTCGACGCCGAAGTCTTCACCGTCCCAACGGCCTTCGCCGTCGGCGACGAAGGTCAGGGCCATCGCCGCCGGGTTGGTACCGACGCGGACCAGCCAACCACCGAACACGCGTGCACGCTCGGTGACCAGGTTGGCCTCGGAGCCTTCATTGCCCAGCTTTTCCCACTCCAGCGAAAACGCAAACTCGGTCATTGCCTGGATCTCCTGATCAGTTGGTCTTGGGGCGAACCTGGATGTGCACTTCGGCCAGCTGCGCGTCGACGATCGGCGACGGCGCGTCGGTCATCAGATCCTGTGCACCGGTGGTCTTCGGGAACGGGATGACGTCGCGGATCGATTCGGTGCCGGCCATCAGCGCGGCGATGCGGTCGATGCCGAAGGCGATGCCACCGTGCGGCGGCGCGCCGTAGTTCAGCGCGTCGAGCAGGAATCCGAACTTGGCGCGGGCCTCTTCGGCGCCGATGCCGAGCAGCTCGAACACTGCGCTCTGCATGTCCGGACGGTGGATACGGATCGAACCGCCGCCGATTTCATTGCCGTTGAGCACCATGTCGTAGCCGCGCGAGACGGCGGTACGGGCGTTGGCGCGCAGGTCGGCGATGTCATCCACGGCCGGTGCGGTGAAGGGGTGATGCAGGGCGACGTAGCGCTGTTCTTCCTCATCCCATTCGAACATCGGGAAGTCGGTGACCCACAGCGGCGCCCAGCCATCGGCGATCAGGCCGAAGTCCTTGCCGGCCTTCAGGCGCAGCGCACCCATGAAGTCGGAGACCTTGTTGTAGCTGCCGGCGCCGAAGAACACGATGTCGCCGTTGCCGGCGCCAACATGGGCGACCAGCGCAGCGAAGGAAGCCTCGCTGAAGAACTTCTGGATCGGTGAGCTGACTTCGCCGTTGTCAGCGATCTTGATGTAGGCCAGGCCCTTGGCGCCGTACTTGGCGGCGTGCGCGGCGTACTCGTCGATCTGCTTGCGGCTCAGCGCTGCACCGCCCGGGATGCGCAGCGCGGCGACGCGGCCTTCGGCATCGTTGGCCGGGCCGGTGAACACTGCGAACTCGCTGTCCTTGACCAGTTCAGCCACGTCGACCAGCTCCAGCGCGATGCGCAGGTCCGGCTTGTCCGAACCGTAGCGGCGCATCGCCTCGGCCCAAGTCATGCGCGGGAAGCTGGCATCCAGCTGGACGTCGACCACTTCCTTGAAGATGGCGCGGATCATGTCTTCGACGAAGTCCTGCACGTCGCGCTCGCGCACGAAGGCGAATTCCATGTCCAGCTGGGTGAACTCCAGCTGGCGGTCGGCACGCAGGGCTTCGTCGCGGAAGCAGCGCGCGATCTGGTAGTAACGGTCGAAGCCGGCCACCATCAGGATCTGCTTGAACAGCTGCGGGCTCTGCGGCAGGGCGTAGAACTCGCCCGGGTGCATGCGCGCCGGCACCAGGAAGTCGCGGGCGCCTTCCGGGGTGGCCTTGGTCAGGATTGGGGTCTCGATGTCCTGGAAGCCCTTCTCGTCCAGGTGGCGGCGCAGGGCCTGCACCAGCTTGATGCGGGTGCGCTGCATGCGCTGCATTTCCGGGCGGCGCAGGTCCAGGTAGCGGTACTTCAGGCGGGTTTCTTCGCCCGGGTTCTCGTGGGCGTGGAACGGCAGCGGCGCGGCCTTGTTCAGCACGGTGATGGCAGTGGCGATCACTTCCACCTTGCCGGTGCGCATCTTGTCGTTCACCGCGTGGCGGGCGCGCACGACGCCCTCCACCTGCAGCACGTCCTCGTAGCCCAGCGACGCGGCCACGGCGAACACGTCGGCGTTGTCGACTTCCACGGTCACCTGCACGATGCCTTCATGATCTCGAAGATCGATGAAGCAGACGCCGCCCTGGTTACGGGCCACGTCGGTCCAACCGGCGAGGGTGACAGTCTGGCCAATCAGGGTCTCGTCGACCAGGCCGCAGAAGTGGGTACGCATGGGGGGAAGCTCCGCTGGAGAACGCCGGCACCGGATGGGGGCCGGAAAGCCTCGTATTCTGCGGCCGAGGCCCCGGCCGGGGCAAATCCGGCCAGTCACACCGGCTTGATCATCCCCCTCCCTATAGTCAGGCACCTGCCACCGTATGGGATGCCGCCATGAATCCGCTGTCCCTGGCCCGCCTGGCCGTGACCCTGAGCCTGGGCACCATCGCCACGCTCGCCCTGCCCTCCGCCCCGGCCGCCGCGCAAAGCGGGGTGATCCGTTGCGAGAGCCAGAACAACCGAGAACGCGTGTGCAATACAGGCTGGCGCAATGCGCAGCTGGTCCGCCAGCTGTCCGGCAGCGCCTGCGACGAGGGCCGCACCTGGGGCAGCCGCAATGGCAGCATCTGGGTCAGCAATGGCTGCCGCGCCGAATTCGTCGAGGCCCGTGGTGGCTGGGGCGGCGGCAACGGCGGTGGCTGGGGCGGCAACAACGGCCGGCCCGGCGAGACCATCCGCTGTGAGAGCCAGAACAATCGCGAACGCAGCTGCCCGGTCGGCTGGCGCAATGCCCGCCTGGTCCGCCAGCTGTCCGGCAGCCCCTGCGACGAAGGCCGTACCTGGGGGGTGCGCAATGGCGCGGTGTGGGTCAGCAACGGCTGCCGCGCCGAATTCGCCGAAGCTCGCGGCTGGGGTGGCGGGGGCGGTGGCTGGGGCGGCGGCAACAGCAACTACTCCATCACCTGCAGCAGCAACAACAACCGCACGCAGAACTGCGACTGGGATGAGCGCCAGGGCCGGCCGGTGCTGCAGCAGCAGCTGTCCGGCAGCGCCTGCCAGGAGGGCCGCAGCTGGGGCTACTCACGGGGCCAGGTGTGGGTGAGCAACGGTTGCCGGGCGCGCTTCGGTACGCGGTGAGGGGTAGCGCCGGGCCATGCCCGGCGAGCGCAGTGGCGCGGTCAACTGCAGAAAACCCGCCGGGCACGGCCCGGCGCTACCGGGCTGGCTGCGCGGCCTCATCACCCCACGGCGGCGGCGGCAGATCGACCGGCTTGCTCAGGTCGAACTTCACGCGGAAGCGGCGGCCGTCCGGGCGGGCCAGCTCGTAGACGAAGGTCTGGTCGGGGTCGATCTCCATCGCCCAGGTGTTGTGCGTGGAGGCCAGCATGTCGGCACGACGGAACATCGCCACCGAATCGGAGTCGGCCGGGAACTGCTGCCGCTCGGCGGTGCCCGGTGGCGTGCTGTCGCCGCCATAGAGGGTGATCGCATCCGCGCTGCCATCCGGGTGGCGATGGTCGTGCTTCAGCCGCAGGCCATTTTCGGTACGGGTCAGCACCCAGGTGCGCGAATGGTCATCCCCCACATGGAAGGGAATCCGCAGTTCATGGGCGGGGTCGGCACAGCCGCGCACATGCATGACCAGGCGCTGCCCGGCGAACGGGTCCTTGCCGGTCGGCGCCGGCGTGTCCTCCACCACCCGGCCTTCATAGGCCTGGCCGCAATGCGCGGCGACGGCCGCCATGAAGGCATCGGCCGGTGCGGTCGCCAGATCATGGGCGACCGAATCGGAACGCTGCGAGCAGGCAACGAGGCTGAGCAGGAGGGCGGAAGCGGTAACTACGGCAGGCAGTCTCATGCCCCAACCCTAACGACCCGGGCCGGTGCGCGCAAACCTTGCGCACCGGCCACGTCACCTCATCGGTGCAGCCAGACCTCGCAACCGCCGACGTCCTGCTTCTGGCCACCGGCGGCATAGCGGCGGATGATCTCCGCCTGCCACTGCTCGCGCTCGGGGCTGCTGCCCACTTGGCTGGGGCAGTTGACCAGTGCGGCCAGCGGCAATCCACCCAGTGCTGCGTCATCTGCAGCCAGCGATGCGAGCACGTCGTCCGATGCCCAGTCCGGAATCATCACCGCGCGGCGGCCGGAGAAATACGGCAGCTCGGAGGACCAGTCCTGACCGAACGCGACCACCACACCCTGCGCCGGGGTGCCGGTCCGGATGGCCTCGGCGATCTGCGAAACCGGTGTCGGCTCGCGTGCCTCCTTGATGTCCTTCAGCGACTTCACCAGGCCAAAGCCCACCGACAGCACGCACAGGAAGATCGCCAGCGCAACGCCACGGCGCGGCTTGCCCGCCGCTTCGGCCGCCAGCACCGTCGACCACAGCACCAGGCCGATGATCGACGTGGCGAACACGATATTGGCCGCCTGGTAGTAGGGATGGGCGATGTGCAGGTTGGTGAAGACCAGGAACGGCGCCAGGTAGGCCAGCAGCAGGACAGCCACCGCCGTGCGCGTGCGCTTCTGCCACAGCCCGGCGATGACGAAGATCAGGAAGATCCAGTTGGAGCCGATCGCACCGGAGAAGCGCTTCTTGAACACCGTGCCCCACCAGGTAGCCGGATCCAGGCGCTGCTGCAGGGTGCCGTAATTCCAGGTGGACAGAGCATCGGAGGTGATCTGCCGGCCCAGCGCCGACTGCGCCTTCAGCGCATCGGCATGCTGCAACCACAGGCTGAGCGTGGCCAGCACGGCAAGCGCGGACAGGCCACCCCAGAACAGCAGCTGCCAATGCTGCTGCAGCCACCGCGGACGCCAGCCGTGCTCGCGCAGGGCCAGCCACAGGAAGGCCAGTGCAACGAACGCGGCAAAGCCGAAGAACGAAGTCACCTTGATGGCCGCCGACAGCACCGCCGCGACGACGGCAACCAGGCCCACCCACGCGCGCGGCTGGCTGCGCAGGCGTGCCATCGCCCAGACAAAGAGCAGGCCAAAGAACACCGCGCTGGATTCCATCATCACCGAGCGCCCCCAGAACTGCGCGTACGGTGAAACGGCGAAGGCGCCGGCCACGGACAGCGCCAGCGTGCGATCAGGGCGCCATGCCAGCAGCGTGCGGTAGACCAGCCAGATGCAGCCGGCATGGAAGACGGTGGAGACCAGCCGCCCGCTGTTGTCGGCACTCATGCCGGTGACGCTGGACAGCAACGCCGCCAACCACTGGTAGAACGGGAACTCGAACGGGATCGACCAGGGCGCGCCCAGCACCGGGGTCACGTAGTCCAGCCAGGGACCGCCGCGCAGCAACCAGTCGATCGACAGAGCAGTCTGTGTCTGCCGGAAACCGGAGGCATCGACCGGGGGCATCGACCAGCTGCAGCCCAGCAGGACCAGCAGCGCGACCGCCGAGAACCACAACAGGATCTTGCCCGGCAACAGGCTGCGGTCTGGGTTGCTTTCCTGGGTCACGCCTGTTGCTCCTGGCTGTGGCCGCCCACGACAGGGCGCGCTTCACGGGCGCGCAGTGTCTGTGTTGGCACGCGGGAGTGCAAGCCGCTGCACGCGTCTGCGGCTCAGCCCTGCGGTGGCAGCGGCGCCTTCGGCGGCTCGGCGTGGCTGACCTCGGTGGCCGCTACCGGTGCGGCCTCGCCCTCGCCCGCCGGTTCCTGCTCCACCGGATCGACGTCGAACGGCGTGCGGAACACCAGCGACGGCAGCAGCGTGGTCAGTGCGGCGTACAGCAGCAGCGCGCCGAACAGCACCGCCGGAATCTGGAAACGCTCGCGCATGATCGCCGCCAGCACCAGGGTGAAGATCAGGGTCGGAGCCAGCGCCAGCGAGACGCGCAGGCTGCTGCGGAAGCTCTCGCCGAACATCACCCGGCGCTGCAGCCAGACCACGCCGATGCGCAGCGGCAGCACCACCAGGGTGATCACGATGCCCAGCCCCAGCGCCTCGAAGCTCAACGCTTCGCTGGGCACCTTGGTGCCCGCGTTGAAGAAGTAGAACGGCACGAAGAACGAGGCGAACAGGCGCAGCGCGTGCAGGTTCTCGTGCGAGGCCAGCAGCGGCATGCGCTGGTGCAGCAGGCGCGCGACCAGGCCGGCGATGAACGCGCCCACCAGGTAATACACGCCCAGCAGGTAGGTGATGTAGGCCGCCACCATGCCGACCATTACCAGCAGCGAGAACTCCGAGCCCGGCGCGTGCGGCGCCACCCAGCGGCCCAGCGCGATGAACAGCAGCGGCAGGCCGACCATCATCGCCAGCAGCGCCAGGCTGGACAGCGCCATGTGGCCCGGATCGCCCGCCTGCAGCACGATGAACAAGGCAGCCAGCGCCAGCAGCTCACCGGCAATGGCCTTGCTGGTGACCCAGAACCGTTCGTCCTCGCTCAGGCCCAGCCGCGACAGCGAGTCCATGATGAAACCGGTCGAGGGCGTCAGCAGCGCCAACGCCAGCAGCCCGGCGGCCTGCCACGGCAATCCTGCGTAACGCCAGGCCAACCAGCCGACGCCGAACAGCGTGCCGGTACGGATGACCAGATGTGCCAACAGCGGCCACATGCCCCGGCGCAGCGCCTGCAGATCCACTTCCAGGCCGGCGAACAGGAACAGCGAGGAAATGCCCAGGGTGGCCAGCAGTCCGATCACCGCATCATGTGCCTGATCCCCCAGCCAGAGCATGCCGATGATGCCGAACAGCAGGCAGGTCAACGGGGCAGGCAGGCTGAAACGCTGCAACGCGCGTGGGATCACCAGCAGCGCGAAGATCAGCAACAGGTAGATCAGTTCATGGCTCATGGGGTCTTCCGTGGGGTTGGAACGCGCGCAGGATGCGCGCGCTGAACCGATCCGGCAAGCCATTTCGAATGACCCCGGTTACCTCATCCGATCATCGCGTCGGCCAGCGTCCCCACCCGTGCAAGCACCGCTGCGCGCTGGTCGTCATCGACCGACGCGCCCTGCAGATAGGCGGTGACCACCCACACTGCGCCGCCCGCATGCGGCCACAGCACGGCGATGTCGTTGCGCGTGTCATCACCGTTGCTGCCGGTCTTGTCCCCCACCCGCCAGCGCTTGCCCAGCCCGGCGCGCAGGCAGGCATCGCCGGTCTGGTTGTCGATGAGCCAATCAGTGAACTGCTGGCGCGATGCCGGCTGCAGGCCATTGCCCACCGCGAAGCGGGCCAAGCTGGTGGCCATCGCGGCCGGGCTGGTGGTATCGCGCGGGTCTCCCTTCGCGAACAGATTCACGTCCGGCTCGTTGCGGTCATTGCGGGTAACGCTGTCGCCCTGCCCGCGCAGGAATGCCGTCAGCGCCGACGGCCCGCCCACCACCTCCAGCAGCAGGTTGGCCGCCGTGTTGTCGCTGGTGGTCAGCGTGCCCCGGCACAGGTCGCGCACCGTCAGGTCCTTGCCCACATGGCGGCGCGCCACCGGGGCGTAGGACAGCAGATCCTTTTCGGCGATGGGCACACGTGTGTCGAGCGAAACGCGGCCTGCATCGGCAAGGCTCAGCACATGGGCAACCAGCATCGACTTGAACGTGCTGCACATCGGGAAGCGCTCGTCCTGACGATGTCCGCCGATGCGACGGCCGTTACCGGTGTTCAGCACGGTGACGCCCAGTCGGCCACCGCTGGCTTTCTCCAGCGCGGCGAAATCGGCGGCGTCGGCAATGGCGGCGTTCGCGGCGGATAGGCCGGACGATGGGGAAACAGCTCGCGCCAACGCCGGGGCAAGCAGCGAGGAAGCAACGGCAGCACCACTGAACTGCAGGAATCGGCGACGGGCGAGCATAGGGGTTCTCCTGGTGACCACTCGATTATTGGCGCTTCCCCTGCAGCCGACCAGCGCGAAAAATCAAGGCAAGCCATAAGTTTAACTCATGCCTGTCGTAACCAACTTGTTGAGATTTACGAAATTCCTTATTGAACGGTAGGATCAGCCATCACCATGGCTCACGGCTTTCCGATGCTGCACCCGACCCTGCCGCTGAACGCGCTGCGTGCTTTTGAAGCCGCCGCCCGCCATCAGAACTTCACCCGTGCCGCGCTGGAGCTGTGTGTCAGCCAGGCGGCGCTGAGCCACCAGATCCGAGGCCTGGAAGACCGGCTCGGCATCCGCCTGTTCCATCGCCTGCCGCGCGGCGTGGCGCTGACCGATGAAGGCGCAGCGCTGTATCCGGTGCTCAACGAATCGTTCGAACGCATCTCGGCCAGCATCGCGCGCTACACCGGCGGGCCGGCCCGCGAAGTGCTGACACTGGGGGTGGTCGGCACCTTTGCCACCGGCTGGCTGCTGCCACGGCTGGCCGCATTCGAGGCCGCGCATCCGGACATCGAGCTGCGCCTGCAGACCCACAACAACCGCATCGACCTGGCCGGCGAAGGGCTGGACCTGGCGATCCGCTTCGGTGATGGCGACTGGCAGGGCCAGGCCTGCACGGCGATCCTCGATGCGCCCTTCGCGCCGCTGTGCGCCCCGGCATTGGCGCGGCGGCTGAAGCAGCCGCGCGACCTGGCCACGCTGCCGTTGTTGCGTTCCTATCGCAGCGACGAATGGCCGCGCTGGCTGCAGGCGGCCGGCGTCAACGGCGTGGAAGCACGTGGGCCGGTGTTCGATTCCTCGCTGACGGTGGCGATGGCCGCCGCCGGAGGGGCCGGCGTGGCCTTGCTGCCGCTGCGCATGTTCGAGCAGGAACTGGCCGAAGGCCGCCTGCTGCAGCCGTTCGGCACCACGCTGGAGCTGGGCCGCTACTGGCTGACGCGGCTACGCTCGCGCGCCGAGCGCGAGCCGGCCAAGCGCTTCCGCGAGTGGCTGCAGGCGCAGGCATGATGTAGCGCCCAGCCCACGCTCGGCTGCTTCATGTGCGAACCCGCGCTGCGCGCATAAGCCGAGCATGGCTCGGCTCTACAGAAGAGGCAGCTGGCCAGCGGCCGGCACTACCGATTACGACTCCAGCAGCTCCATCCACGCCGCTTCAGCCTTTTCCAGCTGCGCGGCGGCGGTTTCCCGATCGCGGCCGAGCACGGCCATGCGGCTGGCGTCGGCATAGTTGGCCGGATCGGCCAGCTGGCGATCCAGTTCGGCCAGCGCACCTTCCAGCTCGGCCACCTTGGCTTCGGCCGCGGCCAGCTTGTGCGGGTTCACCGGCTTTTTCTGCACCACCTGTGCCACCGGGGCGGTCTTGACCACCACCGGCTCTTCCACCTGCTCCATGCGGGCCTTCGTGCCCTGCGCCTGCGGACGGGTGCGCAGCCACGCGGCGTATGCATCCAGGTCACCGTCGAACGGCTCGACCACGCCATCGGCCACGCGCCAGTAGGTATCGCAGACCAGGCCGATCAGGTGGCGGTCATGCGAGACCATCACGATCGCGCCTTCGAAGGTGGCCAGTGCTTCGGCCAGCGCTTCGCGCATTTCCAGGTCAAGGTGGTTGGTCGGTTCGTCCAGCAGCAGCACGTTCGGCTGCTGCCAGGCGATCAGCGCCAGCGCCAAGCGCGCGCGCTCGCCACCAGAGAAACCATCCACCGGCTCGAATGCACGGTCGCCCGGGAAGTTCCACTTGCCGAGGAAATCGCGGAACGACTGGTTCGGCGCATCCGGGGCAATCTCGCGGAAGTGCTCCATCGGCGACTGGCCTTCGTGCAGCGACTCCACCGTGTGCTGGGCGAAGTAGCCGATCTTCAGGTCCGGGTGCGCCATGCGCTCACCGACGATCGGCGCCAGTTCACCCACCAGGGTCTTCACCAGGGTGGTCTTGCCGGCGCCGTTCGGGCCGAGCAGGCCAATGCGCTGGCCCGCTTCCAGGCCGAAGCCGACGTTATGCAGGATCACCGCGTCCTGGCCGTAGCCGGCCTCGACGTGGTTCAGGCGGATCAGCGAGAACGGCAGCTTGGCCGGCGGCGCGAACTCGATGCGGAACTCGCGTTCGGCACGCACCGCTTCGGTGCCGGCCAGCTTGGCCAGGCGCTTCATGCGGCTCTGCGCCTGCGCGGCCTTGCTGGCCTGCGCCTTGAAGCGGTCGATGAAACTCTGCAGGTGGGCGCGCTCGGCCTGCTCCTTCTCGTGCGCGATCTGCTGCTGGCGCAGCTGTTCGGCGCGCTGGCGCTCGAAATCGGTGTAGCCGCCCGGGTAGAGCTTGGCGCCGCCGCCGTGCAGGTGCAGGGTGTGGGTGGCCACGTTGTCGAGGAACTCGCGGTCATGCGAGATCAGCAACAAGGTGCCTGGGTACTTCAGCAGCCACTGTTCCAGCCAGTACACCGCGTCCAGGTCCAGGTGGTTGGTCGGTTCGTCGAGCAGCAGCAGGTCGCTGGGCATCATCAGCGCACGGGCCAGGTTCAGGCGCACGCGCCAGCCACCGGAGAACGAGGACACCGCGCGGTGGTGCGTCTCGGCCGGGAAGCCGAGCCCGTGCAGCAGCTTGCCGGCACGCGCTTCGGCGTCGTAGGCGCCCATCTCGGCCATCTTGGTGTGCGCGTTGGCCACCGCCTCCCAGTCTTCGCGGGCGGTTGCCTCGGCCTCTTCGGCCAGCACCGCGGCCACCTCGGTATCGCCGCCCAGCACGAAGCTCAGCGCCGGGTCCGGCAGCGACGGAGTCTCCTGGGCCACGCTGGCGATACGGACCTTGCCGGGCAGGTCGACGTCACCCTTGTCGGCCTCCAGTTCGCCCTTCACCGCCGCGAACAGGCTGGATTTGCCAGCACCGTTGCGGCCGACCACACCTACCCGGTAACCGGCGTGCAGGGTCAGGTCGACATTGGACAACAGCAGCCGCTCGCCGCGGCGCAAGGCGAAATTACGAAGGGAGATCATCGGGGAAGGGGTCCATATAACCGGATGGAATGTGCTGGTGAGCACTGTTCCTGCGACGCAATTCTAGCGTTAACGAATACTTGACGCGTCCCGGGATGCGCAGTGGCCGACGTTCCTCTCTCCCACGTCCTCGCCGCGCGCGTCCCGGGTCTCCTCCCCGCCGATGCCTGTCCGGGCTAAATGGTTGCTGCTGCAACGTTTTTTCCGATGACCGGCATTTGACAGGCACTGAATATCCCGTTAATTGCTGTATTGCGCACCGCAACAACCGCCGTCCGCCTCACCCTCGTGATGTCGATTCCGGTGCCGCCCCCGCCAACCGGAGCCCCATCCCGATGACCCGCAAGACCAGCCTGATCGCCGCCGCCGTCGCTGTCGCACTCGGTGGCTCTCCGTTCGTCGCCGCCGCCCAGCAGGCCGGCACCGCCGCCAACACCCTGGACACCGTGATCGTCACCGGCACCCGCGTGGCCGACCGCACCGTCGCCGAATCGCAGTCGCCGATCGACATCATCACCCCTGAAGTGCTGCAGTCCACCGGCACCAGTGAACTGGCCACCGCCCTGTCGCGCGCCCTGCCCTCACTGAACTTCCCGCGCCCTGCCCTGACCGACGGCACCAGCGGCGTGCGCCCGGCGCAACTGCGCGGCCTGTCGCCGGACCAGGTGCTGGTGCTGGTCAACGGCAAGCGGCGCCACACCTCGGCGATGATCAACGTCAACGGCAGCATCGGCCGTGGCTCGTCGGCGGTGGACATCAACGCGATCCCGATCGCCGCGATCGAGCGCGTGGAAGTGCTGCGCGACGGCGCGTCGGCGCAGTACGGCTCGGACGCCATCGCCGGCGTCATCAACATCGTGCTCAAGGGCAGCGGCCGTGGCGGCAGCCTGGCCGTGGACTACGGCCAGTACTCCGCCGGCGACGGCAACAAGTACCAGCTTTCCGGCGATACCGGCGTCGAGTTCGGCAACGGCCGTGGCCGCGTGCACGTGGCCGGCCAGATCAGCCAGCAGGACGAGAGCAACCGCGCCGGCCCGTACCGCGGCACCACGCCGAATACCGGCAACTTCCCCAGCATCGGCCAGAAGACCTTCATCGTCGGCGACCCGCGCGTGGATGCCACTGCTGCGTCGGCCAACGCCAGCTTCGATTTCAGCGATCACGTAACCGGCTACGCCAGCGCGCTGCTCAGCAACCGCGACATCACCTCGTTCGCGTTCTACCGCTCGCGCAACCACAGCGGGCAGAGCGCGCTGCTGGCACAGACCTACCCGGACGGCTACGTGCCGCAGATCAACCAGTACTCCAAGGACCGCTCGCTGGTGGCCGGGGTCAAGGGCAACACCGACAGCGGCTGGACCTGGGACCTGAGCCTGAACCACGGCGAGAACACCCTCGATTTCCACACCCGCAACAGCATCAACTACAGCCTCGGTGCGACCAGCCCGCGCTCGTTCTACGACGGCACGCTGAAGTACCAGCAGGACATCTTCAATGCCGACCTGACCAAGTCGCTGGACTGGGGCCTGGCCTACCCGGTCACGCTGTCCTTCGGCGGTGAGTACCGCAAGGAGAAGTGGGACCAGAACCCGGGCGAACTGAACTCGTACACCGGCAGCGGCGCGCAGGGCTTCGCCGGCTTCACCCCGACCAATGAAGTGCATGCCGACCGCCACAACTACGCGGTCTATGCAGGCCTGGAAGCGGACCTGACCGAGAAGTTCTCGGCCGGCATCACCGGCCGCTACGAGGACTACTCGGACTTCGGCGACCGCTTCTCCGGCAAGCTGTCGGCGCGCTATGCGTTCACCGACAAGGTCGCGCTGCGTGCCACCGCCTCCAGCGGCTTCCGTGCACCGTCGCTGGCGCAGCAGGGCTACCAGGCGGTCACCAGCCAGTTCCTCAATGGCGTGTTCGTTGAACGCGGCACCTTCCCGACCACCAGCCCGGCCGCGCAGGCGCTGGGCGCCTCGCCGTTGAAGGCCGAAACCTCCACCTCCTACAGCCTGGGGCTGGTGCTGCAGCCGGTCGACCGCCTGTACATCACCGTCGATGCGTACCAGATCGACATTGATGACCGCATCGCGCTGTCGTCCAGCATCACCACCAACGCCGCCACCAGCGCACTGCTGGGCACCCTCGGCCTGCCGCAGGTGACCGCGTTCTCGTACTTCACCAACGGCCTGGATACGCGCACCCGCGGCGTCGACTTCGTGTCCAGCTATACCGTGCAGTTCAGCGCCAGCAGCCTGGAGCTGACCACCGCCTACAGCTACAACGACACCGAAGTGCGCCGTGTCGGCGGTACTCCGGCGGTGTTCGGCACGCTGGGCCTGACCCAGTCGCTGATCGGCCGTGATGAGATCGGTCGCATCGAGGACAGCTACCCGCGCGACAAGGCGATCCTGAGCGGCACCTGGCGTTCGGACCACTGGGAACTGGGCCTGGCCGCCACCCGCTACGGCAAGTTCACCGTGCGCAACTCGGCCACCGCGCTGCGCGACCAGACCTACGGCGATGCCTGGGTGGTGGATGCCTCGGCCAGCTACAAGCCGAGCAGCAACTGGACCCTGACCGTGGGCGCCGACAACCTGCTGGACAAGTACCCGGACCGCACCGAAGACCTGCAGAACTCCACCTTCGGCATGCTGCCGTACAGCAACTACTCGCCGTTCGGCTTCAACGGCGCGTATGTGTACGGGCGGATCAAGTACACCTGGTAAGCGACGCTCTGGTAGTGCCGGCCGCTGGCCGGCAACCCCGGGCCGCATCTGGAGGAGAGCCCCTTCTTGTTGAAGGGGCGCGCCGAAGGCGGGGGTAGAGGAGAAATGCGTGGGCAAGCCCGCCGGCCACGGCACGTGGACGGCGGGTTTGCCGTATCTGGCCTCGTCGGTGAAAATCGGGGCATCCCCCCCGATTTCCTGCGAGTGCCGATGCACCATGACACCGACCTGATCAACATCGTTGCCGTTGGCCTGGGGCTCGCCTTCATCTTCGGCGCGCTGGCCAACAAGCTCCGCTTGTCTCCCCTGGTCGGTTACCTGGTTGCTGGCATCTGCGTAGGCCCGTTCACCCCCGGCTTCGTCGCCGATCAGGCGCTGGCCAACCAGTTGGCCGAACTGGGCGTGATGCTGCTGATGTTCGGCGTCGGCCTGCACTTCTCGCTGAAGGACCTGATGGCGGTCAAGGCCATCGCCATCCCCGGTGCCATCGGCCAGATCGCGGTGGCCACCCTGCTCGGCTGGGGCGTGGCCTCGCTGATGGGCTGGCCGGCCATTCATGGCGTCATCTTCGGTTTCTCGCTGGCCACGGCCAGTACCGTGGTGCTGCTGCGGGCAATGGAGGAACGGCGCCTGCTGGAGACGATGCGCGGCAAGATCGCGGTCGGCTGGCTGATCGTCGAAGACCTGGCCTGTGTGCTGGCGCTGGTGATGATGCCGGTGATGGCCGGCGTGTTCGGTCCCGACGCGGCCAAGGAGTCGCACTCGCTGGGCAGCGTGCTGGCCGACATCGGCTGGACCTTCGTGCAGCTGGGCCTGTTCGTGGCGGTGATGCTGGTGGTCGGGCGCCGGGTCATCCCGTGGATCCTCGAACGTATCGCCGGTACCGGCTCGCGCGAACTGTTCACCCTGTCGGTGCTGGCAATTGCGCTGGGCGTGGCCTTCGGCTCTGCGATGCTGTTCGGTGTCTCGTTCGCGCTGGGCGCGTTCTTCGCCGGCATGCTCCTCAACGAATCGGAACTGAGCCAAAAGGCCGCGCATGATTCGCTGCCGCTGCGCGATGCGTTCGCGGTGTTGTTCTTCGTCTCGGTCGGCATGTTGTTCGACCCCAACATCATCGTGCAGCACCCGTGGCAGGTGCTGGCCACGGTGCTGATCATCATGTTCGGCAAGTCGGCCGCCGCCTTCTTCATCGTGCGTGCGTTCGGCCATCCCACCAGCACCGCGTTGACCATCTCGGCCAGCCTGGCGCAGATCGGTGAGTTCGCCTTCATCATCGCCGGGCTCGGTGTGGCGTTGCAGATCCTGCCGAAGGAAGGCCAGTCGCTGGTGCTGGCCGGTGCGCTGGTGTCGATCATGCTCAACCCGCTGGTGTTCGGCCTGCTCGACCGATGGCAGGCCAAGCAGGAAACACAGCCGCAAACGCCGGAGCCGGAAGAGGCGACCGGCCCGTCACGGGACCTGCATGACCACGCCATCGTGATCGGCTATGGCCGGGTCGGCAGCGAACTGGCGCAGGTGCTGAGCGACCGTGGCGTGCCGGTGCTGGTGATCGATGACAACAAGGAACACGTCGAGTCGGCGCACGCCAAGGGCCTGGCGGCGATCCGCGGCAGTGCGGCGGCCGACCGGGTGCTGGCCGAGGCCCATCCTGAGCGGGCGAAGATTGCGGTGCTGGCGATTCCGCAGCCGCTGGAAGCCGGTGAGGCGCTGGCCAAGCTGCGTGCGATCAACCCGGACCTGACCCTGCTGGCACGTGCGCACAGCGATGCCGAAGTGAAGCATCTGCTGGAGCATGGTGCCGATGGCACGGTGATGGCCGAGCGCGAGCTGGCCTATTCGCTGGCGGAGATGATCATGTCCACGCCGCCGTACCGGAACCTGAGGCAGCACAACATTCCTGTTGTATGAGGGGTGTGCTTGCGGCAGGGCTTGCAGCCCTGCACCTGCCCAAACAACAGCAACGGCAACGACAAGAGCAAAAGCTTGCATTCCGTGGGATCGCGGGGTGGGTCCGCTTGCAGGGGCCGCTGCAAGTACCCCTCCGGGGCCCGGCCCAGCCGCTGGCGGCTGTGCGTTCGGACGCTTGCGAAGCAGTGCTTCGCAAGCAAAGCGCCCTCACCCATGTAAGCTCGGTCGCCGCTTGCTCGTGTGCGCTGTCCTGCGCACACGGCAAGACCGGGGTTGGGCGTCCTGCCCAACCCGCCCGAGGCATGCCTCGGGCCCATGCGGCTCACGCCCCCGCAACCGGACCCACCCCGCCTTCGACAGTTCCCTGCTGCTGTTGGTGCATTGGGTCAGATCCGTTTTCCACAGGAAAACGGATCTGACCCCGGAAACAAAAAAATCCCCGGTCGACCCGCATCGACCGGGGATCTGGATCGCCACGTTGCCACGCCTTGGAGAGGCAGTTCCACCCTAGCGCATCGCGCCGCCGGTGGTGATCGCCTGTGGCGATATGCACCAAGCGCGCGGCTATCAGGCGGCGGCCAGGGCCTGCTCCAGGTCGGCGCGCAGGTCACCGATGTGCTCGATGCCGATCGACAGCCGCACGGTATCTTCGCTGACCCCGGCCTTGGCCAGCTCTGCCGCATCCAGCTGGCGATGGGTGGTCGAGGCCGGATGGGTGGCCAGCGACTTCGCGTCGCCCAGGTTGACCAGGCGGGTGAACAGCTTCAGCGCATCGAGGAAGCGCGCGCCAGCCTCGCGCCCGCCCGGCAGGCCGAAGGTCAGCACGCCCGAGCCATGCCCGCCCAGGTAGCGCTGCGCGGCGGCATGCTCGGGGTCGTCTGCCAGTCCCGCGTAACGCACCCAGGCGACCTTGTCGTGCGCCTTCAGGAACTGCGCGATGGCCAGTGCATTGGCGTTGATGCGTTCCATGCGCAGGGCCAGGGTCTCGATGCCCTGCAGGATCAGGAACGCATTGAACGGCGACAACGCGGCACCGGTATTGCGCAGCGGGACCACCCGCGCGCGGCCGATGTAGGCCGCCGGCCCCAGTGCTTCGGTATAGACCACGCCGTGGTAACTGGGGTCGGGCTGGTTGAGCCGCGCGAAGCGCGTGGGTTGCGCCGCCCAGTCGAAGCGGCCCGAATCGACGATCGCGCCGCCCAGGCTGGTGCCGTGGCCGCCCAGGTACTTGGTCAGCGAATGCACGACGATGTCGGCGCCGTGCTCGAATGGGCGCAGCAGGAACGGCGTGGCCACGGTGTTGTCGACGATCAGCGGCACACCCGCGGCATGCGCCACCTCGGCAATGGCGGCGATGTCGGTGACGTTGCCGCGCGGGTTGCCGATCGATTCAACGAACACCGCCTTGGTGCGCTCGTCGATCAGCGCGGCGAACGCAGAAGGATCGGCCGGGTCGGCGAAGCGCGCCTGGATGCCATACTGCGGCAGCGTGTGTGCCAGCAGGTTGAGGCTGCCGCCATACAGCGCGCTGGAGGCGACGATGTTGTCACCGGCCTCGGCGATGGTCTGGAGGGCATAGGTGATCGCGGCCTGCCCCGAGGCCAGCGCCAGCGCACCGATGCCACCTTCCAGTGCGGCCAGGCGTTGCTCCAGCACGTCGGTGGTAGGGTTCATGATGCGGGTGTAGATGTTGCCGGGCACCTTCAGGTCGAACAGGTCGGCACCGTGCTGGGTGTCATCGAAGGCATACGCCACGGTCTGGTAGATCGGCACCGCCACCGCGCGGGTGGTCGGGTCGGGTCGGTAGCCACCGTGCACGGCCAGGGTTTCCAGTTGCCACTGCGGTTCGCTCATTGCACCAGGCTCCATCCGGGGAAACCGCCACCATAGGCCAGCTGGCACACGCCGCTGAAAGCTACTGGCGATGACGCCCGTACCGGCGGTTATCAGGTTGGCCGCGATTCAGGCAGTCGTCATGGGGCGTTGCTAGGCTGCGCCGCCGGGCGCTCCTGCCCGGGCACGGAGGCCCCACCCATGCAGCCATCGCCCTGGCATCCCACCACCAGCAGTTCGCCTACGTTGGTCATGCTGGTAGAGGACGACCGTCGCCTGGCCGAACTGGTGAGCGACTACCTCCACCAGCATGGCTTCGCCGTGCAGCACATCGCACGCGGCGACCTCGCCGGCGCCGCCTGCCGCCAGCACGCGCCGGAGCTGGTGGTGCTGGACCTGATGCTGCCCGGCCTGGGCGGCATCGACGTGTGCCGGCAGATCCGCAGCTTCTCCGATGTGCCGATCCTGATGCTGACCGCCTGCGAGGATGACATCGAACAGGTGCTGGGCCTGGAATCGGGCGCCGACGACTATGTGCACAAGCCCATCGAACCACGCCTGCTTCTTGCCCGGCTGCGCGCCCTGCTGCGCCGCCGCCACGGCAGCGGCAATACCGGCACGCCCAGCCGGCTGATGCACGGTGAACTGCTGATCGACCGCATGCAGCGTGAGGTACACCTGCACGGCGCCACGGTGGACGTGGGCACCACCGAATTCGAAATCCTGTGGCTGCTGGCCAGCCAGCCCGGGCAGATCCTGTCCCGTGACCAGATCCTGCAGGCGGTGCGCGGTATCGGCTTCGACGGCCTGGACCGCAGCGTTGACGTCTGCATCGGCAAGCTGCGTCGCAAGCTCGGCGATGATGCGCGCGAGCCGCGGCGGATCAAGACCGTGTGGGGCCGCGGCTACCAGTTCAATCCGTCGGCCTGGACGGCATGAAGCGGCTGTTCCTGTGGTTGTGGTTCATCACCGGCGCCTGCTTCCTGGTGTCGGTGTTCTTCCTCAACCGGGTACTCGACAGCATCTATACGCCCGTGCAGGATCGCGTTTTCGTCCAGCAGGTGCGCGGGCAGGTGTACGCCCTGCGCAGCGGCCTGGCCGGCCTGGACGGTAGCCAGCAGCGCGAGCGCCTGCAGCAGTGGCAACCGCACTATGGCATCGCATTGACCCTGCTCGACACGCCTCCCGCGCTGGCCCCGCAGGAACAGGCAGCCGTGCAGGCCGATGGCTTCATCGTGCGCGATCAGTACCAGCAGGTCCTGCTGCCGATCGAAGGCATCGACGGTCGCTGGTTGCACCTGCGCCTGCCTGGCGCGGTGCAGATGACCACGTACATGACCATCGCGGCCTACCTCAGCATCCTGCTGCTGGTCGGCGCCAGCCTGTACGCCTGGGTTCGCCTGCTCTGGCGCGATCTGGATGCCCTGCGCGTGCATGCCGACCGCATCGGCGCCGGCGATCTGCAGGCACGCGCGCAGGTTTCGCCACGCTCGCAGATCCGGGTCATCGTCGATCACTCCAACCGCATGGCCGCACGCGTGGCCGAACTGGTGCAGCGCCAGCGCGACCTGACCCATGCGATCTCGCACGAACTGCGCACGCCGATCGCGCGCGTGGCCTTCGGCCTGGACCTGATGCAGGACAGCGATGACCGCGAGCGCCGCGAACGACTGGCGCAGGGCCTGCATGGCGACCTGGCCGAGCTCAACCGGCTGGTCAGCGAACTGCTGGCCTACGAACGGCTCGAGCATCCGGGCGAGGGCGAACCGATGCAGCGGATCGAAGCCAACGACTGGCTGCAGGCCTGCCTGGCCGATGCCCGCCGCGATGCCGAACGTGCCGGCCTGGTGCTGCGCGTGCAGCCCAGTGCCCTGCCTCGGCTGGACGCGGAACCGCGCCTGCTGCAGCTGGCGCTGAGCAATCTGGTCGGCAATGCGCTGCGCCATGCGCGCTCGCAGGTGGAAGTCTCGCTGGTCGGTGTCAGCGGCCGCGCCTGCCTGCGCGTGGATGACGATGGCCCCGGCATCGCCGAAGCCGATCGCGAGAAGGTGATGCGCCCGTTCACCCGCCTGGATGACAGCCGCAGCCGCGATACCGGGGGCTTCGGCCTGGGCCTGGCCATCGTCAGCCGCATTGCCGTCCGCCACGGCGGCGAGCTTCGCATCAGCCGCGCCACGTTGGGCGGCGCGCGCCTGGAGATGCACTGGCCGCTGGCTGCCAGCTGAACGCCCTTGGGCGCAATTACAGTTGATTACAACTCCCGCACAACTGCGGACGGATCGGTCGCCGGCGTATCGCCACGCTAGCGACCCTGCAGCACTCGCCGGATGCGCGCGCTGCCTTCCTCCCATTGTCGAGAGTTTCCATGTCCCAGCTTCGCCGTTCCCCCGCCCTGCTCTGCCTGGCCCTGTTGCCGCTGTTCGCCGCACCGCTCGCCCACGCCAGGGATGACCACTGGACCTTCGAGCTCGCTGCCGGCGGTGGCGTGGCGCCGCGCTACAGCGGCAGCGAGGAGTATCGTGCGACGCCGTCGTTGTCCTTTGATGTCACCTCGCCGGGTGGATGGTTTCTGGGCACCAGTGGCATTGGCTGGGGCACCTCCATCGGCGAGCACACCCGCGTGCGCGCGTATGTCGGCGCCAGCGGCATCCGCAAGGAAAAGGACTCGCTGCTCGGCGGTTCGGACTTCCTGCGCGGCATGGGCGATATCGATACCCGTCCCCTGGTCGGTGTCTCGGCTGGATATACGCTGGGCGAAGCCGTGCTGAGCGGCTCCTGGCAGTTCACCCGCAAGGACGAGGACAAGGCTGAGAACGGACTGGCTACCCAGCAGATCCACCTGAACCTGAGCATGCCGCTGTTCGACCTGGCCGGTGGCGTGGTCAGCGGCAGCGTCTCCACCGACTACGGCAACCGTGGGTACATGCAGACCTGGTACGGCGTCAGTCCGGAACAGGCCGCGCGCACCGGCTTTGCCGAGCACAAACCGAAGGCCGGCCTGGTCAGCGCCGGTGTGGGCCTGAAGTGGAGCCACCGCGTGGGCCGCAACGGCAACTGGTACATCTCGGCCGAAGGCACGCGCCTGCTCGGTGATGCCGCCGACAGCCCGATCGTGCAGAAGGCCAACCAGTTCGGCGTGATGAGCGGCTATACGCACCGCTTCTGATGCATGAAGGACGCCGCTGGGCGCCCTCTTTCGCTGCGATCAGTGGCAGGCTTGTGCGGCGCCGCTGCCGCACAAGCCGACCTCGCGCAGCCAGCCGATCCACTGCACGACGTCGTCCTTCTCCGGCTCGGCGCGGAACGACTTCTGCACGGTGTGGAAGCCCTGCCTGCCCTGCATGCCCTTGATCCAGGTGAACTCCGGTTTGCCGGTGCCGGGGTTCAGCGGGCAACTGAGCATCAGCAGCGCGAATGGCCGTCCGCCCTCCTCGCCTTCGCGGATCCAGTGGCTCTGCGCAGCCGGACAGGCCATGCGCCACCCCGCCTCGATGATGCCGAGGAACTCGCGCGGACTCACATGGCCACTGTTCGGCGCATCATTGACGGTAACCATGTCGGTCCAGTCCTGCACGGTCTGGCCCTGCGGCACGTACTCGGTGATGCGGTTGCCTTGTGCGTCGGTGCTCTGGTGGGCCTGCTGGTAACCCTTCATCGGCGGCAGCTGGACCTGTTCGACGGCTGCGGCGTGTCCAGCAACTGCAGCGAGCGCCAGCGCCACGCAGAGTGAAACCCTGCGGGTAACGTCCATGCGGTTCTCCTCGTCCTTGCGAAAGTGAAACGGGATCATTGTGCCTTGCTGAGGCTTTGGTGGCGCGCCAGCCATGGCAGGCGCGCCACCGGTTCAGGCCTTGGCGAAGACCAAATGCCCACCCTCATTGCCGACTTCGATGGTGTCACCGTTGACGAACGCGCCGGACAGGATCTGCTGCGCCAGCGGATTCTCCAGCTGCGACTGGATCGCGCGCTTCAGCGGCCGCGCGCCATACACCGGATCGAAGCCGACGTTGCCGAGCAGGTCGAACGCCGCATCGGAGACCGCCAGCTTCAGCCCGCGCTCGGCCAGGCGCTTCTCCAGCCCGCGCATCTGGATGCGCGCGATCTGCTTGATCTGCTGCTTGTCCAGCGGGTGGAACACGACGATGTCATCCAGGCGGTTGATGAACTCCGGACGGAAGTGCGCCTGCACCACGCCCATCACGGCCGCCTTCATCTGCGTGTAGGCCTCCGGGCTGTCGTCGGTGCTCATGTCCTGGATCTGATGCGAGCCCAGATTCGAGGTCATCACGATGACGGTGTTGCGGAAGTCCACCGTGCGGCCCTGGCCGTCGGTCAGGCGGCCATCGTCCAGCACCTGCAGCAGGATGTTGAACACATCCGGATGCGCCTTCTCCACCTCATCGAGCAGGATCAGCGAATACGGGCGACGACGCACGGCCTCGGTCAGGTAACCGCCTTCCTCGTAGCCGACGTAGCCCGGGGGCGCACCGATCAGGCGGGCGACGCTGTGCTTTTCCATGAACTCGCTCATGTCGATGCGGATCATCGCGTCGGCACTGTCGAACAGGAACTCAGCCAGCGACTTGCACAGTTCGGTCTTGCCGACGCCGGTCGGGCCGAGGAACAGGAACGAGCCGGCCGGACGGTTCGGATCGGACAGGCCTGCACGCGAGCGGCGTACCGCATCGGAGACGACCTTGATCGCCTCTTCCTGGCCGACCACACGGTTGTGCAGCACTTCTTCCATGCGCAGCAGCTTGTCGCGCTCGCCTTCGAGCATCTTGTTGACCGGGATGCCCGTCCAGCGCGAAACGACCTCGGCGATCTCCTCATCGGTCACGCGGTCCTGTACCAGCTTGAAGTCCTTGTGCTCGGCTTCCTGCGCGGCGGCCAGCTGCTTTTCCAGCTGCGGCAACAGGCCGTACTGGATTTCGCTCATCTTGGCGAAATCCTGGCGGCGCTGCGCAGCTTCCAGCTCCAGCTTGGCCTGCTCGACCTGTTCCTTGATCTTGGTGGCGCCCTGCAGCGCCGCCTTCTCCGACTTCCAGATTTCATTGAGGTCGGAGAACTCGCGCTCCAGCCCGTCGATATCGCTCTCCAGGTCGGCCAGGCGCTGCCGCGAGGCTTCGTCCTTTTCCTTCTTCAGCATCTCGCGCTGGATCTTCAGCTGGATCACCCGGCGTTCCAGGCGATCCAGCTCCTCCGGCTTGGAGTCGATCTCCATGCGCAGGCGTGAGGCGGCTTCGTCCATCAGGTCGATGGCCTTGTCCGGCAGCTGGCGGTCGGTGATGTAGCGGTTGGACAGCGTGGCGGCAGCCA
>NZ_LEKR01000047.1:0-33543 GCF_001580555.1 Stenotrophomonas sp. DDT-1 | reverse complement strand
CTTGGCATCGGCGGCGGCATCGGTGGCGGCGAACGCGCTGGGCGCGGCCAGCAGGGACAGCGACGAAAGCAGGGCAGCCGGCAGCAGCGCGCGGCGGGGCAGGCGGTTACGGAGAGGCTGGGACATGGTGGGCTCGAAGCTTGGAAACGGGGGAAGGGCGGCAACAGTCGTCCAGCACCCGGGGCGGCGGCTTCGGGTACGGTCAGGTCCGTCTGCTAAGGCGCGAGGTCACTGCGTGGGGTGCAAATGTAAATAATTCTTAACAACATTACAATTCGCGTCATCGTGCATCGGCTTTCCGGCACCAGGCATCGCCTTCTGTAGAGCCGAGCCCATGCTCGGCTGCTTTTGGCTGGAGCCGAGCATGGGCTCGGCTCTACAGCAGGGAGCCGCCCCAAAAACGAACGGCCACCCGAAGGTGGCCGTCCGTGTGCGTCGAAAGGAAACGGCGGGCTTACAGCGCCTGCAGTTCCTCGTTGGCATTGCGCTTTTCCTTGACCGGAGCCGGAGCCGGAATTGCGGCCGGTGCAGGTGCTGCCGCGTTGGCATCCACCGGCACCTCCAGGTACGGCAGGTGCAGGGTCTGGCTGGTCAGCGTACGGATCTCGTTCACCAGCGCCGGGCTGTCGTTGAGCTTGCGCCCGTACGACGGCACGATCTCGCGCAGGCGGGTTTCCCAGCCGGCCTTCATCTGCTCCGGGAAGGCCTTGGCCATCAGGTCCAGCATGATCGGCGGCGAGGTCGACGCACCCGGCGAGGCGCCGAGCAGGGCCGCGATGGTGTGGTCCTTGTCGGTCACGATCTCGGTACCGAACTGCAGCACCGGGCCCTTCAGCGGGTCACGCTTGATGATCTGCACGCGCTGGCCGGCGGTCACCAGCTTCCAGTCACCCGGCTTGGCATTGGGGAAGTACTTGACCAGTTCGGCCTGGCGGTCGGCATCGTTCAGGCGCGCCTGGCCCATCAGGTACTGCACCAGGTCCAGGTTGTCCTTGCCCACTTCCAGCATCGGGCCAACGTTGTTGTGGGTCACCGAGGAATACAGGTCCCACCACGAGCCGTGCTTGAGGAACTTGGTGCTGTACAGCGCGAACGGCCCGAACAGGACCACCGGCTTGCCATCCAGCTTGCGCGCGTCCAGATGCGGCACCGACATCGGCGGCGAACCGGTTTCGGCCATGCCGTAGGCTTTCACGCCATGGCGCGAGGTCACGTCCTGGCCCTGGAAGGCGAGGAACTGGCCACCGACCGGGAAGCCGGCGTAGTCCTTCGACTCCGGAATGCCGGACATCTGCAGCAGCTTCAGCGCGGCGCCGCCGGCACCGATGAAGACGAAGCGGGTGTGGGTGGTGGTTTCGGTGCCGGCCTTGAGATCCTTCACCGTCACGTTCCAGCTCTTGTCGGCGTTCTGCCGCAGCGCGGTCACTTCATGGTTCAGGTGCAGGCTGAAGTTCGGGTTGCGCTGCAGGCCGGCGGTCAGCTGGCGGGTGATCACGCCGAAATTGACGTCGGTGCCCAGCGGCATCCAGGTCGCGGCCACCTTCTGCTTCGGGTCGCGGCCTTCCATCAGCAGCGGCGCCCACTGCTTGATCTGTGCCGGATCTTCCGAGTACTGCATGCCGTAGAACAGCGGGTTCTTCACCAGCGCCTGCTGGCGCTTGTGCAGGTAGGCGATGTTGTCATCGCCCCAGACGAAGCTCATGTGCGGCGTCGGGTTGATGAAGTCGCTGGGCTGGCTCAGCCGGCCTTGCTTGACCTGGTGCGACCAGAACTGGCGCGAGACCTCGAACGATTCGGCGATGCCGACCGCGCGCTTGGTCTCGATGCTGCCATCGGGCAGTTCCGGGGTGTAGTTCAGTTCGGCGAACGCCGAATGGCCGGTGCCGGCGTTGTTCCAGCCGTCGGAGCTTTCACCGGCGACGCCGTCGAGGCGTTCGTAGACCTGGATGTTCCAGTCCGGCTGCAGTTCCTGCAGGTAGGTGGCCAGGGTAATGCTCATGATGCCGGCGCCGACCAGCACAACATCGACGGGCTTGTCGTTGCTGGCGGCGGGCACCGAGCGCTGGGTCAGCGGCCAGTACAGGAACAGCGCGGCGGCCAGCAACAGCAGCACGAGCAGGGCGAGAAGAGCCTTGCCAAATTTCTTCATGGGGGCGGGATCGTTGGCGGAGGGGAGGAGGTCAGGATGCGCATGAAGCAGGGAAAGGGCGTGAAGAAACAACGCCTTGCAACATCCTGGCGCGATTCTAACCGGTTCCGGTCCTTTTTTGATGCAACGCAGCATCCGACCTTTCGCGGCCCCGTCACCCATAGCGCCAGGTCATGCCTGGCGACGCCTTCAATCAGACCAGCTCCAGAATCTCGTCTCCGGCGTCGTCGATCTCGCCGGTCGGGCGCCAGCCCAGGCGGCGGTAGAAGCCGTGCGAGCGCGATCGCGGGTCGGCCGAGCAGGCCAGGAACAGCCGCCGGTGGCCGGCATCGCGGGTCAGGCTCACCACGTCCTGCAGCAGTTGGCGGCCGATGCCGCGGCCTTCGTAGTCCGGCAGCAGGGCCAGCACCAGCACCTCGCCGCTGTCGCGGTCGGCGAAGCAGTAACCGGCCATGCGCTCGCCCTCCCAGGCGACGCGGCCGATCGAATCGCCTTGGGCGATGCCGGCCGCCCAGCTGTCCTCGGTGATGCCCAGTTCCGCCAGTTGGGCGGCACTGAAGGCGTTCTCGCGGGTGCGCCCGCGCAGGTCGATGCAGGCGGCGGCATCTTCGGGGCGCGCATCGCGGACGAATACAGGCATGCAGGGCATCCTTGCAGTGATCGGCCGACCAGTATCCGCATCACGCATGGACCCGGTGTGGAGGTTTCGTGGAGATTGGATGGAGCAAAAAGGGGACGGAGGGGATTAAGCCGTCTTTGCCCGATATGTCGTTTGGGTCTTGAACGACTTAATCCCCTCCGTCCCCTTTTCAGCGCTTGCGCCGGACCAGCGCGGAGGAGGCATCCAGCACCGCGCGGGTCAGAAGAGCCATGGTCTGCACGTCGCCTTTCCAGTGTTGCCAGTACAGCGGCACGTCTTCCCACGCGCGCTGGCGCACGTAGACCAGTCGCCCGGCGTCCAGATGCCGCTTGACCAAGGGCAGGGGGTTCATGGTCCAGCCCAGTCCGCCGAGGTTGGCCTGCACGAAGGCCCGGGTGGAGGGAATCCACCAGGTCGGTGCGGTGCTGGGCAGGTCGTCGCCGGCCATGCGCCGGGCGAAGCGCGACTGCATTTCGTCCTTGCGGTTGAACACCAGCACCGGGGCTTGCGCCAGCGCCTGCGCGGTCACGCCCTTGGCGAAATGGCGCTCGCGGAATTCGGGGGTGCAGGTCGCTGCATAGCGGATGCTGCCCAGCGCGTGGATCTGGCAGCCCTGCACCGGCTCGTCCAGGGTGGTCACTGCGCCCAGCACCGTGCCCTGGCGCAGCAGCTCCACCGTGTGGTCCTGGTCTTCCACACGCAGGTCCAAGGTGGTGCCGGTGCTCTGCGCGAACTGGTGGGCCGCCTGCGGAAACCAGGTTTCCAGGCTGTCGTGGTTCACCGCCACCGGGATGCTGGCCTGGGGCAGATCCTCATCGGCCAGGCCCATCCGGTGCAGCGCATCGTGTTCGAGCAGGGCGGTCTGCTCGGCCAGCTGCACCAGCAGCTGCCCCTCGGCGGTGGCGGTGGCCGGCGTGCCGCGCTTGACCAGCAGGCGGCCGATCCGATCCTCCAGTGCCTTGACCCGCTGCGAGATGGCCGAGGGCGTGACATTCAGCGACTGCGCGGCGCGGTCGAAGCTGCCTTCGCGGATCACCGCGGCCAGGGCGCGCAGCTGGGCATGGTCGATACGCATCGAATTAAGCTCCGCTAATGTTGATTTAGGAAGTTTAGCTCGTCTTTTTCATGTTGCGGCGCGACAATAGCGCCCGTTCCGGTGCTGTCCGCCTTCGCGAGGCACCGTCTCCCCAAGCAAGTAAAGGCAGTGAATCCCATGTTCTCGGTCATCTCCGCCAGCACCGGCCTCGGTGCCTGGTTCTCTGGTGCAGCTACCGGCATCGGCCTGTTCGCCGTGGTCGGGGCCCAGAGCGCCTTCATTCTGCGCCAGGGCATCCTGCGCAAGCACATCGTGCCGGTGGTTGCCACCTGTGCGGCCATCGATGCGATCTTCATTTTCGCCAGCGTGGCCGGCCTGCGCACGCTCACCTCGGCGCTGCCGTGGCTGACCAGCGCCGTGCTGTGGACCGGTGTCGCGTTCCTGGCCTGGTATGCGATGAAGTCGGCACGCCGTGCAATCGCCGGGGGCGGTGGCATGGGCGAGGCCGACAGCGACGACGGCAGCCGCCGCGCGGTGCTGATGGCCGCGGTCGGCTTCTCGCTGATCAACCCGCACTTCTGGCTGGACATGATGGTGATCGGCTCGATCGCCGAGAACTTCGGCAACGCCCGCATGGCCTTCGCCGCCGGCGTGGTGACCGCCAGCTGCCTGTGGCTGACCGCGCAGGGACTGGGCGCACGCCTGCTGGCGCCGCTGTTCACCAAGCCCGGCACCTGGCGCGTGCTCGACGGCACCATCGCCGTGATCCTCAGCATCCTGGCCCTCATGTTGGCGGTGCGCGGGGTCCACTGACCCGGCGCACGCCCCCCGAACCCACGTCCTGACTCTCTCTCCAAGGTAGTGGCAACGACGGCACCGGCAACGGTGCCGTCGTCTTTTCCGGCTCTGGCGGGAAAGGCATGGCCCTGCCTAGAATCGGCCACCAGGACAAGGTGTCCAGAGGAGCAGGGGAAGGATGCACAAGACGATTCTGGCGGCCGCACTGGCCGTCATCGGGGGCGTTGCCGCAGGCAGCGCGGGGGCGGTGGACCTGACGCAGTACCTGCGCCGGGAGACCTTCACCGATATCAAGATCTCGCCGGGGGGCGAGTACGTGGCGGCGACGGTGCCGATGGAGGACGCCACCGCGATCGCCGTGCTGCGGTTGAAGGACAAGCAGATGGTCGGCAGTTTCCGGCCACCCAGCCGCAACCACGCGCAGGAATTCGACTGGGTCAGCAACGAGCGCCTGTTGATCGGCCTGGCCCAGAAGTGGGGCTCGCTCGACCAGCCCAATCCCACCGGCGAACTCTACGCCATCGATGCCAACGGCAATCGCGGCGAACTGCTGGTGGGCTACCGCGTGGAGAGCAACGGCCCGGGAACCCGCATCCAGCCGAAGAAGGTCGAGGCGGTCGCCGCCTTCCTGGCCGACGACCTGCCGGGCGACGAGCGCAACGTGCTGGTGACCGTATGGCCGCTGGCCGAGGATCCGTTCACCCGCGTCGATCGCATGGATGTGACCACCGGCCGCCGTGCGCGGGTGGCATCTTCGCCGGTACGGCGCGGCGAATTCACCACCGATGGCGCCGGCGAGGTCCGCTTCGTGCACGGCTCGGGCAGCGACAACATCAACAAGCTGTATTTCCGCGAACGCAGCGGCGACACCTGGAAGCTGATCAACGATGAGGCGGTCAGCAAGCGCATCGAAACCGCCCTCGGCTTCTCGGCCGATGACAGCCTGGCCTACCTCAACGTCGAGCAGGCCCAGGGCCCGGATGCGATCGTCAGCTGGAATCCGCAGACCGGCGAGCGTGCCACGCTGCTGCGCGACGAGGTGGTCAATCCGTATCGCATCATCCATCGGCCCGGCACCCACGTGCCGGTGGGCGCGCTGTATCTGGGCGATACGCCGCGTACCCGGTTCTTCGACGAGAAGTCGCCGGAGGCGCGCCTGTACCGCAGCCTGGAAGCCGCCTTCGGAGGGCCCGTCTACATCACCTCCAGCACCCGCGATGGCCGTGTCGTGCTGGTGGAAACCTGGTCGGGCTCGAACCCGGGCGATTTCTACGTGTACGACACGGTGGCGCGCAAGGCCGATCACCTGATCAGCCGCAGCGACTGGATCGACGTGGACCGTAGTGCCAGCGTGAAGCCGATTGCACTGAAGGCGCGCGACGGGCTGCCACTGCATGGCTTCCTGACCCTGCCGGCCGGCAGCGACGGGCGCAACCTGCCGATGGTGGTGATGCCGCATGGCGGCCCGTTCGACATCTTCGATTCCGGCCAGTACGACCGCGAAACGCAGATGCTGGCCGCGGCCGGTTATGCCGTGCTGCAGGTCAACTTCCGTGGTTCGGGCAACTACGGCCGGGCCCACACCCAGGCCGGTGCGCAGCAGTGGGGCGCGGCAATGCAGGACGATGTCACCGATGCCACCCGCTGGGCAATCAGCGAAGGCATCGCCGACGGCCGTCGCATCTGTATCTACGGCGCCAGCTACGGGGCCTACTCGGCGATGATGGGTGCCGCCCGCGAACCCGGGTTGTATCAGTGCGCGGCGGGCTATGTCGGGGTCTACGACCTGCCGATGATGTACACCCGCGGCGACATCCAGGACCGGGGTTCAGGCGTGACCTATCTGCGCGAATGGCTGGGGGATCCGGCCAAGCTGGGTGCGGTGTCGCCGGTGAACCTGGCCGAACGGATCAAGGTGCCGGTGTTCCTGGCCGCCGGTGGCGAAGACAAGCGCGCGCCGATCCAGCACACCGAGCGCATGGAAGCGGCGCTCAAGCGCGCCGGCACGCCGGTGGAAAGCCTGTACTACAAGACCGAAGGCCACGGCTTCTACACCGAGGCCCATCGCAGCGAGTACTACGACAAGTTGCTGGCCTTCCTGGCGCGCAGCCTGGGTGGCAAGACCGCGACGGCCGCGCCCGCGACCGGCAAGGACAAGGCGCCCTGAGCTGACAGGGCGGCGGATGAACGTTCCGCCGCCCTGGTTTTCCGCAAGCGCGGGGTTTACTTCACCCCTTGCATCATCTTCTTCAGCAGCGGTGCGGCGATGAAGGCCGCCAGTGCGCAACCCAGGCCGATCCACATCAGCAGCCAGAACAGGTGCGCATAGGCGCCGGCTGCGGCCACCATGTCCAGCGATTCGCCTTCCGGCACCTCGATCGCGGCCAGCTTGCCGAACAGCGCGGCCAGCGTCTCCGAGAATGCGGTGGCCAGGAACCAGGTGCCCATCATCAGGCTCATCACCCGCGGCACGGCCAGCTGTGTCACTGCCGACAGGCCGACCGGCGACAGACACATCTCGCCGCTGGCGAGCAGGAAGTAGGCCAGCACCAGCCACCACACGCTGGCCATCTCGCCCGTGGCGCCCACCTGCTGCGCGGCCAGTGCCAGCGGCAAGAACGACAGTGCGCCGATCACCAGGCCCCAGGCCGACTTCACCGGCTTGCCCGGCTCCCAGCCGCGGCGGTCCATCCACGTCCACAGCGCGGCGAAGACCGGCGCCAGCAGCACCAGGAACAGGCCGCCGAGGTAGGTCAGCGAGCCGGCGGTCTGCGGGATCACCAGGCAGTCGCGCACCAGCAGCACCAGCATCAGCATGACGATGGCGGCGAAGAACGTGCGCGGTGCAGACGAGCCCGGGCGGCGCTCGGACAGCCGCGCGCTGATCACGAAGCCCAGCGGTGCCAGCAGCAGCGAGAGGATCGACCACGGCAGCGGCGTGCCGCCGGTGATCACCAGCGAGGGCACGATGTCCTTGGTCAACAGGCGGTCGGTGAAGGTCACCCACGAGCCGTAGGACTGCTCGTACATGGTGAAGAACACCAGCGCCAGGAAGATCAGCACCATCAGCGCGATCATCTGCTGGCGCTGCACCGGCGTGCACTTGCTGCCGGTGAACCAGGCGAACCAGACCAGCACGCCGCCCAGCACCGCCAGCATCAGCATCAGCGCCAGGCTGATTTCTCCGCCCAGCGCGAATGCGCCGTTGCCGGCGGCCCACATCAGCCACGCCACCGGCAGCACACCCAGCACCGCGCACAGATAGATGAGCCATTCGCGCGGCAGGCCCAGCACCCTCTGCTTCAGTGCCGCCGGTTGCGGCGGTTCGGCATGGCCCTGCAGGTACTTCTGGCCCCACAGGAACATCGCCAGGCCGGCCAGCATGCCGATGCCGGCAGCACCGAACCCATACTTCCAGCCATAGGCCTCACCGAGGAAGCCACACACCAGCGAAGAGAACAGCGCGCCGAGGTTGATGCCGGCGTAGAACAGCGAGAAGCCCGAGTCGCGACGGGGGTCGTCCTTGGCGTACAGCTTGCCGACGATGGTGGAGATGTTCGGCTTCAGGAAGCCGACGCCCATGATGATCAGCGCCAGGGACAGGTAGGTCACCGCCAGTGCGGAGGTGTCGCGCACCACTTCGCCGTTCACCCGGTACGCGGCGTGGCCCTCGAAGGCCATGCCGAGGTGGCCGAGCACCAGCAGGATGCCGCCGAACAGCACTGCCCGGCGCATGCCCAGCCAGCGGTCGGCCAGCATGCCACCGAACACCGGGATGCAGTACACCAGGCCGCCATAGGCACCGAGCAGGTCCAGGCCGGCCTTGTCGCCGAACAGGTGGTACTTGGTCAGGTACAGCAGCAGCAGCGCCTTCATGCCGTAGAAGGAGAAGCGCTCCCACATTTCAGTGAAGAAGCAGACGTAGACGCCCTTGGGATGGCCCAGGAAATCGTCGGAAGCGATAGCGGTGGAATTCATCGCGGAATTATAGGCTTGTGGCCTGATCCGCTTTCATTAGATCCACGCCATGCGTGGATTGCCGGGCTGGCCTGGGCGATCACAGGTATCGCAACCACCGCAGATCGCGCCTTCGCGCTTTGAACCGCGCGAAGGCCCGCGTCGGCGGGTACAGCACCACCGCCAGCACACAGGCCACCAGCAGCAGGCCGGCGACCGAATCCAGCGCGTACAGGTCACCGTGTGTCGGGCCCCAGATTGCCAGCGCGCCCAGGTACAACCCCTTCAGCACATACAGGTGCAGCAGGTAGAAGAACATCGGCGCAGCGCCGATATCGGCCAGCGGCTGCAGTGCCCGCGCCAGCGGCGGCCATTCGTACAGCCGCAGCAGCAACATTCCCACCCCCAGGGTCAGCAGCAGGAACTGCAAGGACGGCGGGTATTTGGTGACATTGAAGATGCTCAACCACGTGCGCAGCGTGGTGGTCTGGTACGACCAGGGGGCGTCCCCGTACTGGTTGGCGAACCGCAGCAATGCGAACAGGGCCAGCGCGCCGACGCCTGTCCACAGCAGCCAGCGCTGGCGCTGCTCCGGCGCGCGCTCGCGGGCGAACCAGGGCCCCATCAGATAACCCAGTGCGATCACCCCGATCCACGGCAGCACCGGATAGGAGGTACGCAGGCGCAGCGCGCCAGCCTCGATCCAGTCGCGCTGATGCAGCACTTTCCACAGCACCGCCAGCAGGCCATTGCCTTGCACCCGCATGCCGTCGAACAGGTTGTGCCCGGCCACCACCGCGATTGCCAGCATCAGCAGGGCCGGGCGTGGCAGCCATAGCAGGCCGGCCAGCGCGATCATGCTCAGCCCGATGGCCCAGATCACCTGCAGGTACAGCGTGTCCGGCGGCAGCTGGAAGGTCCAGGCGAAGTTCACCAGGGTCAGTTCCAGCACCACCAGGAACAGCCCGCGCTTGAGCAGGAACGCGGCCGTGGCCCGGCGCGGATCCGCCTGGCGCTGGCCGTACAGCCAGGCCGACAGGCCGGTCAAGAGGACGAACACGGGTGCGCACAGGTGGGCCAGCAGGCGGCAGGCGAACAGCGCAGGAGAGACTGTCGCTGCATCCATCGGGTCGCTCACCTGGTGCTGCAGGAAGAAGGTCTCGCGCACGTGGTCCAGCAGCATCAGCAGCATCACGGTGCCGCGCAGCTGGTCGATGGAGGCCAGGCGAGGGGAGGGGGAAGGGGGCATGCGATGCAGTAAGAACAAGGTATCATTAAGATATAACATATCATTTGCGGTGCGCCCATCCGGACTTTGCCGGGTCGGTCGATTGCCGGGCCACGTGTTGGCCCGTTGCGCTGCAGCGCACGCCCCCATCCTTTGGCACGCTGGACTTGATCTGCCCTGAACGCTAGCGTGCAAGGGATTTTTTGCCAGCAGGGGCTTCCATGAACCACGACGCTGCGCCCAAGCAGCTCACCTTCCGCGCGGTGGCCCTGGCCATCGTGCTGGCGGTGGTGCTGTCGGCCGCCAACGCCTACCTCGGCCTGTTCGCAGGCCTGACCATCGCCACCGCCATTCCCGCCGCGGTGATTTCCATGGGCGTGCTGCGCCTGCTGGGCGGTGGTTCCATCCTCGAGAACAACATCGTGCAGACCGGCGCCTCGGCCGGTTCATCGATCGCCGCCGGTGTGATCTTCACCATCCCCGCGCTGGTGATCATGGGCTACTGGCCGGACTTCAAGTACTGGTGGGTGCTGGGCATCGCCGGCCTGGGCGGCCTGCTGGGCGTGCTGTTCTCGGTGCCGCTGCGCCGTTCGATGATCGTTGAAGACCCGCTGCCGTTCCCGGAAGGCAAGGCGGCGGCGGAAGTGCTCAAGGCCGGTGAGAACCCGGGTCCGGGCCTGAAGATCCTCGGCCTGTCGGCGGTGATCGGCGCCTTCGTCAAGCTGGCTGCGGAAAGCGGCATGCGCCTGATCCCGGACGCCTGGGCCACCTCGGCCTATGTCGGCAGCTCCAAGGTCACCGCCTTCATCGGCACCAACCTGTCGCCTGCACTGCTGGGCGTGGGCTACATCGTCGGCCTCAACGTCGGCATCGTGGTGGTGTCCGGCTCGATCCTGACCTGGCACATCGCCATTCCGATCTACCAGGCGTTCTTCATGAACACCGATCCGGCGCTGGCCGCATCGGTTGCCGCAGCTTCCTCCACCGAGGCCGCGTTCGCCATCTGGGGCGCGAAGATGCGCTACCTGGGCGTTGGTGCGATGCTGATCGGTGGCATCTGGACCCTGATCTCGCTGCGCAAGTCGCTGCTCAACGGCGTCAGGAGCGGCTTCGCCGCGGCCCGCAAGAGTGGCGGCCCGGTGCTGGCGCATACCGAGCGCGACCTGCCGATGAAGTGGATGCTGGTCGCCCTGGTGGCGTTCGTGCTGCCGCTGCTGGCCCTGTATCAGGCCATCGTCGGCCAGTGGCACGTGTCGATCCCGATGACCCTCATCATGATCGTCGCCGGCTTCCTGTTCGTCTCGGTCTCGGCCTACCTGGCCGGCCTGATCGGTTCGTCCAACAACCCGGTCTCGGGCATCACCATCTCCACCATCCTGTTCGCCTCGGCCGTGCTGGTGGTGCTGCTGGGCGCTGACGGCCTCAAGCCGGTCGGTACCGGCGGTGCGCCGCTGGGTGCGGTGGCCGCGATCATGATCGGCGCGGTGGTGTGCTGCGCCGCTGCGGTCGGTGGTGACAACCTGCAGGACCTCAAGGCCGGTTACATCGTCGGTGCCACCCCGTGGAAGCAGCAGCTGATGCTGGGCATCGGTGCGTTCTCGTGCGCGCTGATCATGGCCCCGGTACTGAACCTGCTGGCCACTGCCTACGGCATCGGCGTGAAGTCCGAGCTGCACCCGAACGCGCTGGCTGCGCCGCAGGCCAACCTGATGGCCTCGGTGGCCAAGGGCCTGTTCGGTGGTGAACTGCCGTGGACCTTCATCGGCATCGGTGCCGTGGTCGGCGCCGCCATCATCGCCTTCGACAGCTGGTTGAAGTCGCGCAACGCACGCTTCCGCGTGCCGGTGCTGGCCGCCGCCATCGGCATCTACCTGCCGCTGGAACTGATGGTGCCGATCTTCCTCGGTGGCCTGATTGCCCACCTGGTGGAGCGCTTCCACAAGGTGCGCGCCGATGACGAAGAAGGCCGCGACCGCGTGCACAAGCCGGGCGTGCTGTTTGCCGCCGGCCTGATCACCGGCGAGGCGCTGATGGGCATCGCCATCGCGATTCCGATCGTGGTCAGCAGCCGCGCAGACGTGCTGGCGGTGCCGTTCCACCTGCCGGGCGCACAGTGGATCGGCCTGGCCGTGCTGTTCCTGGTCGGCTGGCTGATCTACCGCACCGGCAAGTACGCCAAGGCGTAAGGGGCGGGCTCTGACCCTGGGTTCAACGGGTAGTGCCGGCCGCTGGCCGGCAACCACGGAACCTCCAAGGGCCTTGGTGTTGCCGGCCAGCGGCCGGCACTACCGCAAAACCCAGCTTCGGCGGGGTTTGCTGTTTCTGGCGATTGCCCGCCCGCAGCCATGACCGATGGCCTTGGCAGCCCCGGCCGCACGGGCCTAACATCGGTTTTTTGCCGTCCTGCGGAGACCCCGATGAAACTGCGTCATGCCCTGCTGCCACTGAGCCTGCTGGCCGCCCTGCCCAGCGTCGCCGCTGCCCGCGGCCTGGAAGTCCGCGACATGGTGGCCATGGACCGCGTCTCCGCGCCGGTACTGACCGCTGACGGCGGCACCGTGGTGTTCGCCAAGCGCAGCGTGGACGCCAACCTGAAGGCCTCCACGGCGCTGTTCGCGCGCAACCTGCGCACCCGCGACGCAGCGCCGCCGAAGCAGATCACCCCGGCCGGCTGGAACGTCAATTCCGCTTCGCTGTCGGCCGATGGCCAGACCGTGTATTTCCTCAGTGCCAGGAACGGCAGCCAGCAGCTGTACGCGCAGCCGATCAGCGGCGGCACGCCGCGCCAGCTGACCGACTTCCCGGTCGACGTGGACAGCTACCGTGTGTCGCCGCAGGACGACCGCGTGTTGTTCAGCGCCGGCGTGTTCCAGGCGTGCGCCTCGGACCTGGCCTGCACCGAGAAGAAGCTGAAGGAAAAGAAGGACGCCAAGGCCAGCGGCCAGGTGTGGGATTCGCTGTTCGTGCGCCATTGGGACACCTGGAACGACGGTCGCCGCAACACCCTGTTCGTCGCTCCGCTGCCGGCAGCCAAGGCCGGTGTGGTCAAGGGCGCTTCGGCGCTGAGCGCGACCATCGATGGTGATGCGCCGTCCAAGCCGTTCGGCGGCAATGACGACTTCGTTTGGTCGCCGGACGGCGCCAGCGTGGTGGCCAGCATCCGCGTGGCCGGCAAGCAGGAGCCGTGGTCGACCAACTTCGACCTGTACCGCTTCGACGCCGCCGGCAAGCAGGCGCCGGTCAACCTGACGGCCTCCAACCCGGCCTGGGATGCCGGCCCGGTGTTCAGTGCCGACGGCAAGACGCTGTTCTACCGCGCGATGAAGCGCCCGGGCTTCGAGGCCGACCGCTTCGGCCTGATGGCGATGGACGTTGCCAGCGGCAAGACCCGCGAGATTGCCCCGCAGTGGGATCGTTCGGCCGGTGGCATCACGCTGTCCGCCGACGGCGCCAGCATCTACACCACTGCCGATGACCTCGGCGAACACCCGCTGTTCCAGATCGACGTGGCCAGCGGCAAGGCCACCAAGCTGATCGGCGACGGCAGCGTGACCGCGGTCGACGTGGCCGGCAACAGCGTGGCGATCACCCGCAACAGCCTGAAGAGCAACGACCAGGTGCTGGTCGGCCTGCTGCCGGGCACGGGCGAAGCCATCGGCGAACTGCGCGCGCTGACCCCGGCCGCAGGCGAGGTGCTGAAGGACGTGTCCTTCGGCGACTACGAGCAGTTCGAGTTCAAGGGCTGGAACAACGACACCGTGCACGGCTACGTGGTCAAGCCGCACAACTACCAGGAAGGCAAGTCCTATCCGGTGGCGTTCCTGATCCACGGCGGCCCGCAGGGCAGCTTCGGCAATGGCTGGAGCTACCGCTGGAACCCGCAGACCTACGCGGGCCAGGGCTACGCGGTGGTGATGATCGACTTCCATGGCTCCACCGGCTATGGCCAGACATTCACCGATGCGATCAGCCAGCACTGGGGCGACCGCCCGCTGGAAGACCTGCAGAAGGGCTGGGATGCGGCGCTGAAGAAGTACGCCTTCCTCAACGGTGACAAGGCCTGCGCGCTGGGCGCCAGCTACGGCGGCTTCATGGTCAACTGGATCGCCGGCAACTGGAACGGCCCGTTCAAGTGCCTGGTCAACCACGACGGCGTGTTCGACCAGCGCATGATGGGCTACGCCACCGAAGAACTGTGGTTCACCGAGTGGGAGCAGGGCGGCACGCCGTACCAGAAGGCCGCCAACTACGAGAAGTTCAACCCGGTCAACCACGTGGCGGACTGGAAGAAGCCGATCCTGGTCATCCACGGCCAGCAGGACTTCCGCATTCCGGTCGAGCAGGGCCTGGCCGCATTCACCGCCGCCCAGCGCCAGGGCATCGAATCGAAGTTCCTGTACTTCCCGGATGAAAACCACTGGGTGCTGAAGCCGAACAACAGCATCCTGTGGCATGACACCGTCAATGCCTGGCTGAAGCAGCACATCGGCAATTGATGATTGCAGCGCCGCCCTTCGAGGCGGCGCTTTTGTCTCCGCCGGTGGGTGCCGACCGTTGGTCGGCACACCTTCGCCAACAGCAGCCGAGCATGGCTCGGCTCTACAAGAGCCCCTGCATGATCCAGAACGACATCGTCGTCTTCGGTTTGATCGCCGCCACCCTTGGCGCCGTGTTCTGGACCGCCTCGCGGGAGCAGGGCCTGTGGAAGCGCGTCTACACCTTCGTGCCGGCACTGCTGCTGTGCTACCTGATTCCCGGCATCTACAACACCGTCGGCCTGATCGACGGGCAGAACACCCGGCTCTACAACCCGATCGCGCGCGACATCCTGCTGCCGGCGGCGCTGATCCTGCTGACCCTTGCGGTCGACATCAAGGGCATCCTGCGGCTCGGCCCGAAGCTGGTGCTGATGTACCTGGGGGCCTCGGCCAGCATCATGCTCGGTGCGGTGGTGGCGTTCCTGCTGATGCGTGCCGTGCATCCGGAAACCGTGGCCGGCGACACCTGGGCCGGCATGGCCGCGCTGGCCGGCAGCTGGATCGGTGGCGGCGCCAACATGCTGGCGATGCGTGAAGTGTTCGACGTCAATGCGACCACCTTCGGACAGTTCGCGGTGGTCGACGTGGGGGTCGGCTACGTATGGATGGCCGCGCTGATCTTCCTGGCCGGGCGCGCGGCGAAGATCGACGCGCGCAGTGGTGCCGATACCTCGGCCATCGATGAGCTGAAGGAGCGCATTGCGCGCTTCCAGGCCGAACACGAGCGCATTCCCAGCCTCACCGACCTGATGCTGATCGTGGCGGTGGCCTTCGGCGGTGTCGGCCTGGCTCACGCCATTGGCGCACCGCTGGCGGCGTGGTTCAAGGCGAATGTCAGCTGGGCTGCGCAGTTCAGCCTGGACGCGCCGTTCGTGTGGGTGGTGGTGCTGTCGACCACGCTCGGCCTCAGCCTCAGTTTCACCCGTGCGCGCAACCTGGAAGGTGCGGGCGCATCGCGCCTGGGCTCACTGCTGCTGTACTTCCTGATCGCCTGCATCGGCATGCAGATGGATCTGCTGGCGCTGCTGGATCGCCCGTGGCTGTTCCTGCTGGGCATCATCTGGATCAGCGTGCACATCGTGCTGCTGTGGTGCCTGGGCAAGCTGCTGAAGGTGCCGTTCTTCTATTTCGCCATCGGTTCGCAGTCGAACATTGGTGGCCCAGCCTCGGCGCCGGTGGTGGCCGCGGCGTTCCATCCGGCCCTGGCGCCGGTCGGCGTGCTGCTGGGAACGATGGGTTATGCCACCGGCACGTACCTGGCCTACATCGTCGGCATTACCTTGCGGACGCTGGCCGGGCAGGGGTGATTGTGCACGGGGCGATGGGGCAGATCCTGTAGAGCCGAGCCCGCGCTCGGCTGCATCTGTATTTGTGCAGGTGACAGCGAAGAGCAGCCGAGCATGGGCTCGGCTCTACAGTAGATCCACGCCATGCGTGAATGGTGCGTACCAAGGTCCGCACCCACCAGCGGCGGTTACGCCGCCTGCAGCAATCCGCGTTCGATCAACCACGCCTTCGCGTCCTCGGCGTCCTGCTCGAACCACGCCTTCGTGGACCCCAGCCGATACGTATACCCCCAAGCATCCATGTCGGCCATCAGCCGCTGGCTGCCGACACCGGGCAGCTGCCCGGCCAGCACGATCTGCAGGTAGCAGGTCGCGTCTTCCTCGGCCACCGAGTCGGTGGCGTCGGTATGCACCTGCGCACGCCGCTCCGGCGGCAGCACGATCAGGTGGCAGGCTTCGTGCAGCATCGAGTGCACGGGCGTGTCATCGCGCACGTAGACGTTGCTGGCGATGATGCCGGCCTCTGGCTCGCCCCAGTAACTGCCGGGAATCGGTTCGCCGGGCGCCACGTGGTGCAGCCGAAGGCCATGCGCGGCGAGCAGGCGCTGCGCGTCGGCGAAGGCGATGTCGCCCACGCAGGTGATGTCCACGGCGGTTGTCGTATCGGTCATGCGGGTCAGGCAGCCCCGCCCATGCAGGCACGGGCGGGGCAGGGGATCAGGGTTTGTCCGGGCCTTCGGGCAGCGCCACGGAAATGTCCAGCACGTCGTGCTGGCCATCCTTCACCAGGTCGACCTTCACCGCATCGACGTCGATGTTCACGTACTTCTTGATCACTTCCAGCAACTCGCGCTGCAGCAGCGGCAGGTAGTCCGGGCCACCGCGGTGGCTGCGTTCCTGCGCGATGATGATCTGCAGGCGGTTCTTGGCGGTTTCGGCGGTGGTCTTCTTCGCTTTGAGGAAATCAAACAGGCCCATGCTTACCCTCCGAACAGCTTGCTGAAGAAGCCCTTCTTCTCGACGTTGGTGAAGCGCATCGGGCGTTCTTCGCCGAGGATGCGCGCGACGGCGTCTTCATAGGCCTGGCCGGCAGCGGATTCGACATCCAGGATGACCGGCTCGCCCTTGTTGGAGGCGTTGAGCACGTCGCCCGACTCCGGAATCACGCCGATCGCCTTCAGGCCGAGCACTTCCTCGACGTCGGCGATGCTCAGCATCTCGCCGCTTTCCACGCGCACCGGGGTGTAGCGGGTCAGCAGCAGGAAGGCCGGCACGTCCTGGCCGGACTCGGCCTTGTGGGTCTTCGAGTCGAGCAGGCCGATGATGCGGTCGGAGTCGCGCACCGACGACACTTCCGGGTTCACCACCACCACCGCGCGGTCGGCGAAATACATCGCCAGGAAGGCGCCCTTCTCGATGCCGGCCGGGGAGTCGCAGATGATGTAGTCGAAACCGTCGGCGGCCAGGTCCTTCAGGACCTTGCCCACGCCTTCCTGGGTCAGTGCGTCCTTGTCGCGGGTCTGCGAGGCGGCCAGCACGTACAGGTTGTCAAAGCGCTTGTCCTTGATCAGGGCCTGCTTGAGGGTGGCTTCGCCGTGCACGACGTTGACGAAGTCATACACCACGCGGCGTTCGCAGCCCATGATCAGGTCGAGGTTGCGCAGGCCGACGTCGAAGTCGATCACCGCCACCTTCTTGCCGCGCCGCGCCAGGCCGCAGGCCAGGCTCGCGCTGGAAGTGGTCTTGCCGACGCCGCCCTTGCCGGAGGTGACTACGATGATTTCAGCCAAAGGACTTCTCCTGATGATTCTGTTTGGGGGCTGCGTCAGTCCAGCGCAGCGATCTTGATCTGGTCCTGTTCCAGCCAGACCTGCACGGCCTTGCCGCGCAGGTTGTCCGGGACATCGTCCAGTACCTTGTAATGGCCGGCAATGGCGACCAGTTCCGCATGGAAATCACGGCAGAAAATGCGTGCCGCGGTGTTGCCCTGGGCCCCTGCCAGCGCGCGGCCGCGCAGGGTGCCGTAGATGTGGATGCTGCCATCGGCGATGACCTCGGCGCCGGCGCCGACGGTGGCCATCACGGTCAGGTCGCAGTTTTCCGCGTACAGCTGCTGGCCCGAACGCACGTTGCCCAGCTGCATGCGGCCCGGCTTCGGTGCAGCCGCGTCGGCCACCTTGGCCACCGGCGTTGCCGGGGCGGGCTTCGGTTCGGCACGGGCTGCGCGGCGCGGCTCCGGTGCAGGCGGCGGCGGGGCCGGTTCGGCCTCGGCACGCTCGTACTGCGCGCGGAACTTGGCCAGCAGCGGCAGGCCGAGCTGCTGCGAGAGCAGGTCGATCGCGCTGGTGCCATAGGCCAGCGCCACCGGCAGCACGCCGGCGCTGCGCAGGCCATCGACCAGCGCCTGCGCGGTGGCCACATCCGGCACCTGGCTCAGGCCGCCGAAGTCGAGGATCACCGCGGCGCGGCCGAACAGCTTCGGGGCGCGGGTCACGCGCTCGCGCATTTCCTGCACGAGGCGTTCGACATCAAGGGTACGGATGCGCAGGTTGGCGATGCCCACCTGGCCGATCTTCAGTTCACCGGCTTGTTCGTAATCGAAATTCACCGCCACGCTCAGGTCCCCGTAGGCCGCTGTGCCTGCGCCGGCAGCTGCCGTGCGCGTGTCCATGCCACATCCGGCAGCTTGCCGCCGTAGGTCTCCTTGACCCAGGGGTAGCTGCACAGTTCCTTGGCCAGCATGCTGGCGCGCACATCGACCTGCGGCATCGTGTTCTGGCCCAGCTCGCGGAAGCCGAAGCTGCCGTGGAAGAGCAGGGCGGCATCGGCGCCATGGTCGAGGAAGACTTCGCAGGTCATCTGCGGGTAGCGCAGCTCGGCGAAGCTCTGCGCGTCGGCATAGAACGCACGGCCGACGCCGCCGCCACGACGGCGGCTGGCGACCACGATGCGGTCGATATAGAAGAACGGGGTGTCCAGCTGCTGCTTGAACCAGGCGAAATTGCTGCTGTCGTGCTGGCTGTCGCTGCCAAAGCCGATCAGGAAGCCGGCCAGGTTGCCGTCGCGCTCGGCGACGCGGAAGTATTCAGCGGTTTCATAGAACAGGCGCAGGCGGGCCGCATCCAGGGGAAGGATGGCCAGGCCAGCATTGTTGTTCAAAGCCAGGACGGAATCGAGCTCGTGCTCGCGCACGTCGCGGATGACAATCGACATTGTGACTCCGTGGGGTAACGCGGTTGGTCCATCAAGGGACCCTGCGCACGATTATTGCATGCCCGGGGTGGGCTGCGGCATGAACAGGCGACCGCAGGGGCATGACTTCCGTGGGAGTGCGCGACGCAGGCCAGACTCGTAGAGTGCTGGCATGTTGGGAGTCCTCAGCCATACCCGCGTCCTCCGCCTGGCCGGCCTGTTCACCTGGGTCATGGTCGGCCTGCCGCTGGCGTACTCGCAGTTCGAGAACCTGCACAGCCGCGCTGACATGGGCGGCTGGGCGATCCTGCTGTTCGTCGCCTACCTGTCCTTCGGCACGGCCTACTACTGGCTGACCCGCATCCTGCGCAGCGACAGCCACACCAGCTGGCTGGACCGCGGCCTGCTGCTGTTGCTGACGGTCTCGGCGCTGGGGGTCAGCTTCCTCAGCGGGTCGGGCCTGGGCAGCATCCTGATGATGGTGGCCGCCGGGGTCATTCCGTGGATGCTGTCGGTACGGCTGGGCGTGCTGTGGCTGCTGGTCAGCCAGCTGGCCGTGGCTCCGGTCTATTACCTGCTGCTGCGCTTCCCGCTGTTCGAAGCGGTGATGCAGTCGCTGCTGTATGGCGGCTTCTCCATGTTCATCTTCGTGACCAGCCTGGTCGCGCGGCAGCAGACCGAGGCCCGCGACGAGCAGCGCCGGCTCAATTCGGAACTGCGCGCCACCCGCGCCCTGCTGGCCGAGAGCGCGCGGGTCAACGAACGCACCCGCATTTCGCGCGAACTGCATGACCTGCTGGGCCACCAGCTGACCGCGCTGACCCTGAACCTGGAGGTCGCCGGGCACCTGGCCGAGGGCCAGGCCCTCGATCACGTGAAGCGCTCGCACGCGCTGGCCAAGCTGCTGCTGGGCAACGTGCGCGAGGTGGTGAGCCAGCTGCGCGAGACCGGCGCGATCGATCTGGCTGCGGCGCTGCGCCCGCTGACCGAGAACGTGCCCTCGCTGGACATCCAGCTGGAGATCGAGGATCCGCTGAACGTGGAGGACCCGCAGCGGGCCCACGTACTGCTGCGCTGCACCCAGGAGATCATCACCAACGCGGTGCGCCATGCCAGTGCCCGCCACCTGTGGATCAGGGTGTACCGTGAAGCCCCCGATCGGGTGGTGGTCGAGGCCCGCGACGACGGCGTCGGCGCGGATATGGTCAATGTGGGCAATGGCTTGCGCGGCATGCGCGAGCGCCTGCAACAATGTGGTGGCCAGCTGCAGATCGAAACCCGCCCCGGTGAGGGTTTCCGGCTGCGGGCGACCGTGCCGGCAACGGTGCTGGTGGCGGCCCTTACCAAGGTTCCTGAAGGAGTGCGTTGATGATTCGCGTCTGCCTGGTCGACGACCAAACCCTGGTGCGGCAGGGAATCCGCTCCCTGCTGGCGCTCGACGACGGCATCGAGGTGGTGGCCGAGGCCGGCGACGGCCGGCAGGCAGTCGAGCTGATCCCCCAGGTACGCCCCGACGTGGTGCTGATGGACATGCGCATGCCGGTGATGTCAGGGCTGGAGGCCCTGCAGGTGCTGTCGCGGCAGGAACAGCTGCCGCCGACCATCATCCTCACCACCTTCGACGACGACCAGCTGGTGCTGGCCGGGCTCAAGGCCGGTGCCAAGGGCTACCTGCTCAAGGACGTCACCCTGGCACAGCTGGTCGGTGCCATCCGCACCGTGGCCGACGGAGGATCGCTGGTGCAGCCGGCGGTAACCCAGCGCCTGCTGTCCGGCCTGGAGCACATGCGCAATGAATTCGTCAGCCTGGACCGCCCGGACCCGCTGACCGACCGCGAGACCGAGATCCTGCGGCTGATGGCCAGTGGCTTCTCCAACAAGGAGATCGCCAATTCGCTGGGCGTCGCCGAGGGCACCATCAAGAACCACGTGTCCAACATCCTTTCCAAGCTGGGTGTGCGCGACCGTACGCGTGCCGTATTGAAGGCGTTCGAACTCCAGCTGGTCTGATAAAAAATCTTTCAAGTACAAAGACTTGGGTCGTAGTCCGGGGTTTCCGCCAAGGTTGCCCCCTACTTGCCGGGTAGCGGTATGCGTTACCCTTCGAATCCTTTGTCCATACAAATACGCAGCCGGCAGGGAAACCGGTGCGCCAATCCCGATAAACAATGCCCGCGAAGCCTGCTAGGATTGGCGCTTCGCTTCAATCAACCCGGCCGTGGGATCGGCCCCGGAGACTCTCTGAATGACCCGTATTATCGAGTTCCTGATCGCCTTGGGGATCGTGGCTGGCCTGTTCGTCATCATTGGCGTATGTCTGCCGGGCGAGCGTCACATCACCGAAAGCATCGAGACCAACCGCAAGATGACGATCGTGTACGACACGGTCAGCAGCCTGCGCCGCTTCAAGGACTGGAACCCGCTGGTACTGCGCGATCCCGCCGTTGACCTGAAGCTGTCCGGCCCGGCCTCGGGTGTCGGTGCCACCCTCGACTTCACCTCCAAGGACCTGGGTACCGGTTCCTGGAAGATCACCGAAGCCGAAGAGAACAAGCGTGTTGTGATCGCCATCGAGGACGCCACCAAGGGTCACGACAAGGTCACCACCTTCAACCTGGAGCCGACCGGCAAGGGCGGTCGCAACGTCAAGATCACCCAGGACTACTCGGTGAAGTACGGCTTCGACCTGTTCGGCCGTTACGCCGGCCTGTATGTCAGCCGCCAGATCGGCGACGACATCAAGATGGGTCTGTCGCGCATGGCCAACATGCTCGCAACCGTGCCGAACGTGGACTACCGCACGCCGGAAGCCCCGCTGACCGACCTGGCCATCGTTGAAGTGCCGGCCGAGAACCTGCTGGTGGTCAACGCCGGCAACGTGGACCGCGGTCAGGACACCATCACCAAGTCCATCAAGGACAACCAGGAGTGGATCAAGCGCGTGATGGAGGCCAATGGCCTTGAAGCTGCCGGTCCGTTCCGCATCATCACCACCGACTTCGGCCAGGAGAAGTACGCCTTCGACATCGCCCAGCCTGTGAAGAAGAAGGGTGCTGAAGGTGCTGCTGCCGACGAGCTGACCGTCAAGATCGACGGCGGCGCTCCGGTCAAGTACGTGCACGTTGCTCCGCACCGTTCGGCGCATGCGGCCTACACCGGCCACATGGCGGGTCTGGACGTGGCGCGCAACGGCCTGCGTGCCTGGGCCGTGACCTCGGGCAACGAAGTCATCGACCGTCCGTACGAAACCTGGAAGGACGGCATCGACAAGTCGTTCACCCCGGAAGGTACCTACGACATCTACTGGGCCGTCAAGTAATCCCCGGCTGACCCATGTAGTGTTGGACACGAAAACGCGCCGCTCATTGCGGCGCGTTTTTTTTCCATCCGGCGCCCGTCAAGGGGCGCTGCGCAAGGAGCCCTCATGTTCAATCTGGAACGTCGCGCACGTAAGCCTTCCCTGCTGGCCTGCCTGGGGGCGCTGTTGGCTGCCGCCTCGATCGGCCTGTCTGCCTATGCATCGCATGGCGTGGCCGACCCGTTGGCGCAGCAGCATCTGAACATGGCGGCGCTGTATGCGTTCGCGCATGGCGCGGTGCTGGTGGCGCTTGGGCCGCGCGCGCAGGGGGCGATCGCACACCTGGCGCTGTACGTGCTGCTGCTGGGTGTCCTGCTGTTTTCCGGCAGCCTGATGGGTGGGGCGTTGTGGCAGTGGCCGACGCGGATGGCGCCGATCGGTGGCACCAGCATGATGGCCGGATGGGTGTTGCTGGCGATCAATGCGTTGAGGCGGTGAGGGTCGCAGGGCTGTCGCTCCGATCCATGCCGATGCGATCGTGATGGTTCATGGGCGTTACTTTTCTTTTCGCGCGAAAAGAAAAGTAACCCAAAGAAACGCGCCGCCGGCCGCGAGCCGGTGCTGTGCACCGGTCCCCTGCGCTCCTCGGCCCGTCGAGGGGCGGTGCGGAGAGCAGCCGAGCGTGGCTCGGCTCTACAGAATCGCACGCACCTCTTCGCCCTCACCGGACCTGCGGTGCTCGGCTCGCTTGAAGGCGGACCCAACAGCCGCGCGCTGATCCCTTATAGAGGCTTCGAGCGAAGCGACCGGCTTCTGTCTTTGCCTTCTTGTTCCATCTCGGGGTGGGCGCGCGCGGAATCCGCCCGGACAGCTCCATGAATTTCGCCCTGCGACCGTCACGAGGGGCTCAGCCGTTGGCCGGTTTCCAGCACCAGTGCCACGGTTCGTAGACGATGCCGTGCGGGTTGTCACGCGGGTAGCTCAACCGGAAGCCGTGCCCAGCGGCATGGGCCTGCAGCCAGGCGAACGCGTCGGTGGCTTCAAATGATTCCTCGGCCGGGGCATCGCCCGGCGTGCCGATGTCCAGCGCGTGGCCGCTGTGGTGTTCACTGAACCCCGGCGCGGCATTCACCTTCAGGATCTCCGTCACGCTCAGCCCGCGCGCCCGTTTCCGTTCGAAGATGCCCAGCTGGTAGGCATGGCTGCGGAAGCCAGAGATTGCATCCAGTGCGATGCCATCGCGCGCTGCATGCAGGCGCATCCGCCGCCAGCCCTGTGCAGCGCCGCGGCGCAGCCACAGCGGGCGGGCGAAGCGGTCGCGCCCAGCGAAGTGCAGCAGGCACGGTTCGGGTTCCAGCGGCAGGCCGCTGTCGTCGACATAGCGCTGGGCATCCAGGCCGAGCTGCTGCAGGCGCTGCTGCAGCCCGGCGAGGGGCAGCCACTGCGCTTCCAGATTTGCACCGAATGGCCGGGCCGCGGCTGCATCCAGCAAGGCCAGTGCTTCCTCGGCCCCGGGCTCGCGCGCCAGGCGCGGCACGATGGCGTGCACGCCGTGTTCCACCACCGCCGCCAGGTAACGGCCATCGCATTTGCGCCGCAGCACCCAGTTCGCTCGTGACAGCAGGCGCGCGTCGAGATTGCTGCGCGCACGCAGCAGGTCTGCGGGCCACAGTTCGATGGCTTCGGTATTGATCAGCAGGGGCAGGCGTCGTTGCATCGCCGCAGCTTACTGCCGCGGGCCCGGCACGGCCACCTTGCGCAGTGCTTCCAGCAGCGCCTGTGGCCGATCGAGACTGAGCAGCAGGGTGCTGCCATCGCGGACCGGCAGGGCGAGGACGCGCGCGCGGTTGGTGACCAGCGCGAAGCCCTTGGCACCGCCCTGCAGGCGAAAGTGGCCGGAATAGAAGCCCGGCATTGCGTAGCCGTTGGTCTTGAAGCGGATGCCATAGCGGGGGTCACGCTGCAGGTCGACCACCTCGGCCTGGTCCAGCCGCAGCTGCGCCACCGGAACGCGGCGGCGGTACATCGTCGAGCGCACATCCAGCACGTTGTCGGCCAGTTCCACCCGGCGACGGAAGAATGCTGCGCCCAACCCGATGCCGAGTACCGCGATCACCAGCAGACTCCAGGCGGCACTGCCGCCCATCCGGAACCAGGGCGGCGACAGCGTTACTTCGATCCAGGGGGCACTGGCCGGCGTCTTGTACAGCTGCGCATACAAGCAGGCCACGAAGGCGGCGAGCAGGGGCAGCACGATCCACAGCACGCGCAACGGCGAGCTCTCGGCCACCTCGTACTGTTTCGGATCGCTGGCGCCCATGGCTCAGGCCTCCTTCTTGAACACCAGCATCGCCGGGCGCATCGGTGCGGGGATGATGATGTTGACCAGCTCCCAGCCCAGTTGGCCCTGGCGGCTCAGTTCGCTCTGGATGTCCTCGGCCTTGAGCAGGCCCATCATGGACGTCTTGACCTCGATCGTCTGGTAGCTCCAACGCTTGCTCATTCCTTGTCCTCCGAAGATGGCGTGGGTTTCGGCAGGCGTCCTGCCTTGCGCAGGGCGTCGCGCAGCACGTATTCGATCTGTGCGTTGAGGCTGCGCAGCTCGTCGTCAGCCCAGCGTTGCGCGGCGGCCAGGACGTCGGCATTGATGCGCAGCGGGTAGGCTTTCTTCTCACTCATGCAAGCTCCTGGCGGGGCGGTGGGGCGCCCCGTTGCGAGGGTGGTTCAGTACAGCGAACCGGCGTTGACGATCGGCTGGGTGCCGCGGTCCGAGCACAGCACGGTCAGCAGGTTGCTGACCATGTGCGCCTTGCGTTCCTCATCCAGCTGCACCACGCCGTTCTTCTGCAGTTCGGCCAGGGCCATTTCAACCATGCCGACCGCACCGGCCACGATGCGCGTGCGTGCAGCGATCACTGCGTTGGCCTGCTGCCGCTGCAGCATCGCCTGGGCGATTTCGGCGGCGTAGGCGAGGTGGCTGATGCGTGCGTCGATCACCTGCACGCCAGCGTCGGCCAGGCGTTCGGCCAGCTCGTTCTTCAGGTGCTGGGAGATCTCGCTGGCATGGCTGCGCAGCGCCAGCTGTCCCTCCTCGTGCTGGTCGTAGGGATAGCTGGTGGCCATCGCGCGCAACGCCGATTCGGACTGGATGTGCACGAAGCTTTCGTAGTCGTCCACGTTGTAGACGGCCTCGGAGGCATCGACCACCTGCCAGACGATGACCGCAGCGATCTCGATTGGGCTGCCGTCCAGCTCGTTGACCTTCAGCTTGCCGCTCTCGAAGTTGCGCACGCGCTGGCTGACCCGGCGCTTGGCATAGAAGGGGTTGTTCCAGCGCAGGCCGTTGTCCTTGACGGTGCCGACGTACTTGCCGAACAGGCTCAGCACCGCCGCCTGGTTGGGCTGGATGGTGTACAGGCCGGCCAGGATGAAGACCGCAGCGAAGATCACCAGCATGCCGGCCAGCATCAGCAGCAGGTTCGGTGAGCCGGAACCGGTCCTGGTCGTCGCCCCGAGTACGAACAGTGCGGTACCCGCCAGCGCGACCAGCAGGGATCCGGCCAGGGTGCCCAGGCCGTTGAGGGAGGCAAGCGACTTCTCTTTCATGGCGGTACGTCCTTGAGGGTTCGAATTGAAGATATCAAATTGATATCACTTGTCGACTACCGTTCGTCGGATGCCATGGTCAGGGTGCGCGGCCAGCTAGAATGCCCACCCGCCTTCACGTCGCTGCTGGAACCGCCATGGCCAAGCTTGGAACTCCGTTGTCCCCCTCCGCCACCCGCGTGCTGCTGCTGGGCTCGGGCGAACTTGGCAAGGAGGTGGCCATCGAGCTGCAGCGGCTGGGCGTGGAAGTGATCGCCGCTGACCGCTACGCCGATGCCCCGGCCATGCAGGTCGCCCACCGCTCGCACGTGATCGACATGCTCGATGCGATGGCGCTGCGCGCCCTGATCGCCCAGGAGCAGCCACATCTGGTGGTGCCGGAGATCGAGGCCATCCATACCGAGACCCTGGTCCAGCTGGAGCAGGAGCAGGGCCTGCGGGTGATCCCGACCGCACGCGCCGCGCGCCTGACCATGGACCGCGAGGGCATCCGCCGCCTCGCCGCCGAAACCCTGGGCCTGCCGACCTCGCCGTACCGCTTCGTCGATACCGAGGCCGAATACCGCGCTGCCGTGGCCGCCATCGGCCTGCCGTGCGTGGTCAAGCCGGTGATGTCGTCCTCGGGCAAGGGCCAGAGCACGCTGCGCAGCGAAGCGGACATCGCTCCGGCCTGGGACTACGCACAGACCGGTGGCCGCGCCGGTGCCGGTCGCTGCATCGTCGAGGGCTTCATCGATTTCGATTACGAGATCACCCTGTTGACCGTGCGCCACGCCGGCGGCACCTCGTTCTGCGCCCCGATCGGCCACCTGCAGAAGGACGGCGACTATCGCGAAAGCTGGCAGCCGCAGCCGATGTCGAGCGCGGCACTGGCGCGTGCCGAAGAGATTTCGCGTGCGATCACCGACGACCTTGGCGGCTGGGGCCTGTTCGGCGTCGAGCTGTTCGTGAAGGGCGACGAAGTGTGGTTCAGCGAAGTGTCGCCGCGCCCGCACGATACCGGCCTGGTGACGCTGGTATCGCAGGAGCTGAGCGAGTTCGCGCTGCACGCGCGCGCGATCCTCGGCTTGCCGATTCCGGTGATCCGCCAGAGTGGTCCGTCGGCGTCGTGCGCGCTGTTGGCACACGGCGAGGGTGTGCCGTACTTCAACAATGTCGCCGCCGCGCTGCAGGTGCCGGATACCGCCGTGCGCCTGTTCGGCAAGCCGAGCGTGCATGGCCACCGCCGCGTCGGTGTGACCCTGGCGCGCGCGGAAACCATCGACGAAGCACGCGCCATCGCGCGTGATGCCGCCGACGCCATCGGCGTCGAACTGCGCCCGTAAAACGATAGCGCCGGGCCATGCCCGGCGGGAATCTTCTGTAGAGCCGAGCCCGCGCTCGGCTGCTTTTCCATGTGACGCTTTCAGCCCGACAATGGATTCAAGTATTCAGTCTTGCGCGGTCTACCGGGGCGCTATTGAGCGCCGAATGACGCTGTTGGAGGATTTGCCGCAAAGCAGGTAAACGCTTCGCCGCACCTTCGAACTGAAAAGTGACATCTGGTTGAGCGTCAGAATCCTGCGTGTTTTATTTTCTGACGGATGAATGCCAAAGACACCTCAGGAGAAGGCTTGGACGAGCGACTTACATCAGCGCTACCTGCCTTGTATCACCGAATTGGCCAATCACTGATTGATGCCGTGCCTACCGACCAATGCGGGATCTGGCTGAACGTCGAGATCATCAAGAATGCCTGGTCGGGTTGGGCGTTCTACCGCAAGCCGTCAGGCTCATACGGCTATCTAGAAATTCCAGATGATGCGGAAGCAGCGCTTCTGGAGATGCATCAGCTCTTTGCGAAATGGCACCATGCACTCTGGACGAGTTTGACGTTTCATCTGGATCCAGAGAACAAGATGGAAATCGAGCTCGGATATGAGCAGCTTTCCGAGGATGAGTTCATCGATTCCCTGGGTCGGGAGCAGGCTTGGCAGGACCGCTGTCTCGGGGCTGACGCTCAGATTGACTGGCAGAGCTACTAAGCTTGGTTGGTTGCAGTAGCCGAGCATGGGCTCGGCTCTACAACATCTTCAGCAACCGGTGGCGCCGGGTGATGCCCGGCGGCTGCGCCGGTTACGGCTTCACGTCCACCCACACCAGATGGTGGTCGCTGCCGTCGGCGATCTTCGCTTCCGGGCTTTCATTGGCCGGCCAGAAGATGCCGCTGCCCACGTATTCGAAGCCGGTCGAGGGCAGCACGTAGTCCAGGCGCATGGTGCCGGACTTCGGCCCGAAATCGCCGGTGGCGTGGAACGGCGCGCCCTTGCGCTCGATGCCCTTGGCCGCATAGGCCAGGCTGGTCTGCTCGCCGCCGACGCTGCGCGGGGTGGGGTAGCGCAGCACGCGCGCGTTATCGATCAGCTCGACGATCGCCTCGTGGCGGCCATCGCCATCGACCGGGTCGTTGTTCAGATCGCCAAGGATCACGAAGCGCGCGTCCTGCGCCAGGCCGCCACACTGGCCCTTGTCGTCGCACAGCCAGGGCTTGTCACCCTTGGACAGGTATTCCTGCCACAGGCGCAGTTCGTCGTGGTTACGTGCCGCGTTGCGCTTTTCCGGGCCGTCGAACACCGGCGGGGTCGGATGCGAGACCAGCGCGTGGACCACGCCGCCCGGGGTCTTCACCGGTACGTCCCAATGCGACTTCGACGACAGGCGCAGCTGCGACCACACATGATCGTTGTAGAAGCTCTGGCCGGTACGCGGGTCGACCGGGCGGATCGCACCGGGCATCGCGCTCCACTTCAACAGCTGGAAGCTGCGTACCTTGGTTTCATCGATCGGGTAGCGCGACAGCACCAGCATGCCGTACTGGCCCGGGTGCAGGCCGTAGCCCCACGCATCATTGCCACGGCCGCGGCCTTCGCCGCCGACCACGCCGTTGTTGTCCAGGTCCAGGCCGCTGGGCACACCTGTGTTGACCGGCGCCAGGTAGCGGTAGGCAAAGTGCAGCGGCTTGCCGCCGCCGGGCTGGGCGACTTCCAGGTAGCGCTTCTGGAACAGGTCGGCGGCGCGATGGGCATCGTCGAAATCGAATTCGTTCAGCAGCACCAGGTCCGGGCGCACCTGCTGCAGCACGGCGGCGATCTTGCGTGCGTGCTCGCTGTCGCCCTCCAGTTCCTTGATCAGGCCACCGGCATCATCGGAGTACAGCGAAGTGTTGTAGGTGGCCAGGCGCAGCGCAGTGGACGGCTTCTCAGTCATCGCGGGGGACGTGGCAAAGGCGGGGACGGTGGCGCCGCAGAGCAGGGCCAGGGCGAGGATCAGGGGTTTGGCGTTCATCCCCCTATTCTGCACCCGGCCCGGTGTCAGCGGTTTGTCAGCGCCCGTCCAGTTCGTTGTCGAAATCGTGCCAGCGGCGGCCGTCGTAGGCCTCAAGGGGATGGAAGCGGCGCTTGTAGTCCATCTTCTGGTGCCCGCGGATCCAGTAGCCCAGGTACACGTGCGGCAGCCCCTCGCGGCGCGCCCACTCGATCTGTTGGAGGATTGCGAAGGTACCCAGCCCGCGCGCGGCGTGGTCCGGGTCGAAGAACGTATAGACCGCCGACAGGCCATGCTCGGTGACGTCGGTCACCGCCACCCCCAGCAGCTGGCTGGGCTGGCCGTCGTGGCCGGGCAGGCGCATCTCCATGAAGCGGGTGTGCGACCAGCTGCCGATCAGGAACTGCTCGAATTCGTGCGGGCCATGGTCGTCCATGCCGCCATTGGCGTGGCGGTGGGTGAGGTAGCGGTGATACAGCGCGAACAGGTCGTCACGGGCGGTGGCGGCGGTGATCCGCACCTCCAGGTCGTCATTGCGGGCGGCACAGCGGCGCTGGCTGCGGTCCGGGGCGAAGCGCGCCACCGGGATCCGCACCGCCACACAGGCCTGGCAGTGCGCGCAGTGCGGCCGGTAGACCAGGTCGCCGCTGCGGCGGAAGCCCCAGCTCAGTGCCAGCGGGTACAGGCCACCCAGCCGGCGATCGTGCGGATCCAGCACCAGGTCGCGCGCCACCCGGTCCGACCAGTACCCGCAGGGGTGCTCGCCGGTCTGGAAAAGTCGCAGTTCGTCGTCTCTGTCGCCATGTATCGCCATGGGCACAGCATAGCCCCAGCCTGTCGCAGAGGCGGCGACTGTCCGGCGGATGAATGGAATCGGCAGTGGCGTCAACCGACGTCGCGCCCGGGCGTTGTTGTCCCCCGAGGGTGAAGTGATCACCCCGACGCTGTTCCCATCCCCAGGAGTGACCTCATGATCCGTACCCCCCTGCTGCTGGCCCTGCTGCTGGGCACCTCCGCTTCCGGAATCGCGCTGGCCGCCGACACCCCGGCCATGCCGGCGCAGCGCCCGGCCAAGCTGGACACCAATGGCGACGGCGTGATCGACCGCAGCGAGGCGGCTGCCAATCCGCGCCTGGCCGCGAAGTTCGACGAGCTGGACAAGAACAAGGACGGCAAGCTCTCGCGCGATGAGCTGCCGCGCTGGCAGCATGGCCGCCGTGGCCACGGCGGTGAGCGCTGGGCCAGGCTGGACGTCAACAAGGACGGCCGCATCAGCCGCGACGAGGCCAAGGCCGATCCGCGCCTGGCTGCGCGCTTCGACCGGCTCGACCTCAACAAGGACGGTTACCTGGACAAGGCCGACCGCGAGCTGCGCATGAAGCAGCATCGTGATGCCTGGTTCGCTGCCGCCGACACCAACAAGGACGGCCAGCTGAGCAAGGCCGAGTTCGACGCAGCGAAGGGCCCGATGCACGGCGGCCCGCGCCAGGGCGGTCCACGCGATGGCGGCGCACCGAAGCCGCAGCGCTGAGCGTCAATGCGGTGATCGGAGACAACGCCGGCGCAGTGCCGGCGTTGTCGGTTACAGGTGGCCGTTGCGCATCAGCACATACACCACCAGGGCGATCACCAGCAGGTTCGCCCCGATGATGCCGGTGCGACCGTACATGGATTCGAATTTCCAGTTGGTTCCGCGGCGCCCACGCCGCGCCGAATCGCGCGCGATCATCGGCGCCATCACCCGTTGCAGCGGCACCAGGCACTGGTAGTTGACCACACCCAGGCCCAATGCCAGCAGCAGCATCTGGCTCCAGATCGGCGCCTGCAACAGTGCCGCCAGCAGCATCGCCAGGCACCAGACCAGGCCTGTACCGGTGTTGAGGCGGACAAAGTGCCGAACCTGCGCGCGTTCGCGTTCGGTCTCGGTATAGGACATCAGGAAGCGTGCACCGAGGTAGCTGCCGATCGCGCCGCCGGCGACACCGGCGAGGATCGCCCCCCAGCTAGCCACTGGCAGCACATGCAGTTGGCCGAGCGTGGCGGTCAGGGTGCCCATTGCGGTACCACCGGCTACGCTGGCGCCGCCCAGGCCGAGCTTGCTGCCACCGATGCCGACGCCGGTGCCGAGCAGGATCGCGGCGCTGGCGGTGCCGGGCGCGGCCACCAGCATCATCGACACCACGGCGGTGGCGAAGGCGGCGCTCGGCGCGCTGCTGCGGGCGAATTCACCGAAGCGCTGCAGCAGGCCGTCGCGCACCAGCGCGCGCGCGCGCGACAGGCGCTTGCGCACGGCGGCGTCGCTGAGCCCGAGCAGGTCGGCCACCTGCTGCGAGCGCTGGCCTTCGCGGTAGTACAGCAACAGGACTTCGCGGCTGTCGGCGGGCAGGGTGGAGATGATGTCCTCGGCGGCGATTTCTTCCTCCACCCGCTGCAGGCGATCGGCTGCGCCCGGGGACGGATCTGCGGCCATGCCCATCGCCACCTCGGCCGCCTCGCCGGTCAGTGGACGGCCACGCTGGGCGCGCAGCCAGTCGCGGGCCAGGTTGCGGGTGATCTGCCGCAGCCACGGCAGGAAGCTGGTCGCGCTGCGTAGCTGGTGCAGCTGCTGCCAGCCCTTCACAAAGGCCTCCTGGGCGATGTCCTCGCTGGCCTGGCGGTCGCGGGTGATGGCCAGCGCGATGGCGGTGACCGTGTTCTGGCAGGCCAGCACGATGCGCCCGTAGGCGTGCTGGCAACCGCTGGCGGCGGCGGGCAGTTCGCGTTCCAGGGTCTGGTCGATCGATGCGGCGAACGTCGTCATGGCGGCGGCTCTCCTGCTGGGATTGTGTCCCATGACGGAGCCGCGCGCGAAGTGTGACCGCAGATGCTGATGCATCTGCGGTCCGCGCATTCCACCTCATCCCCGCGCCGTTGGCGCGCCCCCTTGAACAACAAGGGGGGGCCAATCCTGACGGGTTACGGTGAAGTCGCGGCCCTGCTGACAGGCCGCTGCGCTCGCCGGGCATGGCCCGGCGCTACCGCCTCTTACTTGGAGGGCTGGATGCGGACCCGGACTTCGTCCTCTTCCGGGGCGGCCTGCGGTGCCGGTTGCGCCTGCTGCGGCTGGGCCTGCGGGGCGGGTGCCGGGGCACCACGATGGCGCAGGCCGATGACCAACGCCACGCCAGCAATCACCACCAGCAGGGCAATGCGGATGCGCCAGGCCCAGCTGCGGCCGCCGCTGCCCGGTTCCGCCGCGTCGCGGAAGGCGAATTCAGCGGTGGGGTGGTCGCGGCGGGTAGTGTCGAGCAGGCGCGCCTCGCGCAGGATTTCGCGCGCGCGCGGCTGGTCGTCGGCACGCACGATCCATACCGCCGGATAGGCGTTGGCGTTGCCCAGGTCGGTATAGCTGAACTGGCCGCGGCGACGGGTCTTGTACGAGCGCCCGTTGGTCACCTTGACCTCGATGCCATGCCCGCGCAGGAGCTCGGCCACGCCTTCGACGGTTTCCACGCGCTGGCTGCTGAAGATCTGGCGCATGGGTTTACTCCTTGGCCGGCACGGCAGTGGCCGCGGCCTGGTCAGGAACGACGCGGATCAGGCCTTCCTGCGCGGTGCTGGCCACCAGCACGCCGTTGCGGGTGAAGAACTGGCCGCGGGCCAGGCCGCGCGAATCCTGCGCGCTGGGGCTGTCCAGCGAATACAGCAGCCAGTCGTCTGCGCGGAACGGGCGGTGGAACCAGATTGCGTGGTCGAGCGAGGCCATCTGCACGTGCGGGTGGTAGTAGCTGATGCCGTGCGGGAAGGTTGCCGTGCCCAGCAGGTGGAAGTCGGAGGCATAGGCCAGCAGCGCCTGGTGCAGCTCCGGTGCATCGCCGACCGGCTCGCTCAGGCGCAGCCACACCTGGTGGTAGGGCGGGCGCTTGGGCGGGTTCAGTTCGTCGCGCGGGTAGACGTGGCGGAACTCGAACGGGCCGCCACGCGACAGCCAGCGCTGCACCTTGATCGGCAGTCGCTCCAGCACTTCGGCCGGCAGCGGCCGGTTCGGTTCGATGTCTTCCGGCTGCGGCACTTCGGGCATCTTGTGCTGGTGCTCGGCGCCGGTCTCGGCCTGCTGGAACGAGGCCGCGCAGAAGAAGATCACCTTGCCGTGCTGGATCGCGGTGACCCGTCGCACTGAGAAGCTGCCGCCATCGCGGGTGCGGTCCACGTCGTAGACGATCGGGTGGTCGATGTTGCCGGCGCGCAGGAAGTAGGCGTGCAGCGAGTGCACGTGGCGGCCGTTGTCGACCGTGGCCTGCGCCGCAGCCAGTGCCTGGCCCAGCACCTGCCCACCGAACACGTACTTGGTGCCGATGTCGCGGCTTTGCCCGCGGAACAGGTTGTCCTCCAGCCGCTCCAGCGTGAGCAGGTCGATCAGCTCGGAGACGACGGGTTCGGGCGTGTCGTTCAAGGGGGGCGGCCACAGCAGTGAAGAGGCCCCGATTATACCGGTCAGGGGTCAGATCCCTTTCGCTTGGCGAAAGGGATCTG
>NZ_LEKR01000046.1:0-34107 GCF_001580555.1 Stenotrophomonas sp. DDT-1 | reverse complement strand
ATCCCATCCCGAACTCGGAAGTGAAACGCAGCTGCGCCGATGGTAGTGTGGCTCAAGCCATGCGAGAGTAGGTCATCGCCAGGGTTTACACCCAAAACCCCGCTGCTGACGCAGCGGGGTTTTTCTTATTAAGTGAAGGCATTGCTTTTCTGGATACCTTCCGCCCAAGGGCAAGATCGCGAAGCTGGCGCTGCAAGCGCTGCTGCAACCGTCTCCCTGGTGAAATTAGCGCTGTGGAACCACCCGATCCCATCCCGAACTCGGAAGTGAAACGCAGCTGCGCCGATGGTAGTGTGGCTCAAGCCATGCGAGAGTAGGTCATCGCCAGGGTTTACACCCCAAACCCCGCTGCTCGCGCAGCGGGGTTTTTCTTTGGGCGCAGGAATACAGGTAGTGCCGGCCGCTTGCCGGCAACCCGATGGCGTTACATCGCCCGCTAGATCCACGCCCTGCGTGGATGCCCTCTGCGAGGAAGCATGGCGCCAACCAAGGTTGGCCGCTACGAATCGATTGCCGGCCAGCGGCCGGCACTACCGGCAGATCCACACCAGTCGTGGATCTGCCGCCGACGGTATGCAAAAGAAAAGCGGCGCCCCTTGGGGCGCCGCTCTGCTCTCAACAGTCCTCAGTCGAGCATGGCCCGACTTTACTTGGCCGAAGCCTTGTCCTTCATCATCGCGTCGCGGGCCGCCTTGAACGGGTTGCCTGCATACCAGTTCGGCCAACGATCACCACCGGCCAGCTCCTTGCCGACGCCGTACATCAGCTGCAGGTCTTCGACGGCGCCGTCCAGCTTCCAGGTGGCGGCGTCGAACTCGTCCTTCGGGCCATGGTAGCGGTTGGCGCCGTAGTCCGCCGCGGCCTTGCGGCCCGCTTCCACGCCACCCTCGCGCAGGTCCTCGCCGCCATCGGCGTACAGGGCCGGCACACCGGCCTTGGCGAAGTTGAAGTGATCCGAGCGGAAGTAGAAGCCGCTTTGCACCGAGGTCTCACCGTGCAGCGTACGGTCCTGGGCGGCGGCCAACGGCTTGAGGATGTCCTCCAGCTCCGAGCTGCCGAAGCCGGTGACGGTCACGTCCTTGGCACGGCCGGCCACCGACATCGCATCGATGTTGATCACACCGGCGATCTTGTCCAGCGGGAAGGTCGGATGGGCGACGTAGTACTTCGAACCCAGCAGGCCGGATTCTTCCAGGGTCACGGCCAGGAACACCACCGAACGCTCCGGCTTCGGGTCCTGGTGGGCCATGGCTTCGGCCACTTCGAGAATACCGGCGACGCCGGTCGCATTATCGACGGCGCCGTTGTAGATGTTGTCGCCGGTCTCGCCCTCATGCTTGCCCAGGTGATCCCAGTGCGCCATGTACAGCACCGCCTCGTCAGCGCGCTTGCTGCCCGGCAGCACACCCACCACGTTGCGCGACTGCTTCTGTGCGATCTGGCTCTTCAGGTCGACCGCAGCGGTGGCCTTCAGCGGCACCGGCTTGAAACCGCGCTTGCTGGCGTCCTTGTAGGCCTGCGCCAGGTCCAGGCCGGCACCGGCGAACAGTGCCTTGGCCGCGTCGGCGCTCAGCCAGCCCTGCACCGGGATACGCGCTTCCGGGTCATCCTTGGCCGGCAGGTCGTACTGCGGGCCCGCCCAGGAGTTCTTCACCACGTCCCAGCCGTAGGAGGCGCCGGCGGTGTCGTGCACGATCAGTGCAGCAGCGGCGCCCTTGCGGGCGGCTTCCTCGAACTTGTAGGTCCAGCGGCCGTAGTAGGTCATGCGTTTGCCGTCGAACAGCTTCTCGTCCTCGACGTGGAAGCCCGGGTCGTTGACGAACATGACGACCGTCTTGCCTTTCCAGTCCTGGCCGGCGTAATCGTTCCACTTCTGCTCCGGCGCATCGACGCCATAGCCAACGAACACCAGGTCGCTGGCATCGACCTTTACCTCGGCCTGGCCGGTGCGGGTACCCACCACCATGTCGGTGCCGAACTTCAGCTCGGTGGTCTTGCCGCCCTGGGTGATCTTCAGCACGGTCGATTCGTCGGCCGTGGTCTCGGTCATCGGCACATCCTGGAACCAGCTGTCGCCGTTGCCGGGCTGCAGGCCGATGCGCTGCATCTGGTCGCGGATGTAGTTGACCGTCAGTTCTTCGCCCTTGCTGCCCGGCGCGCGGCCCTCGAACTCATCCGAGGCCAGGGTCTTGACCATCTCGGCGAAGTCGCCGGCATTGATCTCCGGGGAGAACGAATGGGCGGCCGGCTTCGCCGCAGCGGTGTCGGTGACCGGCGCGGCGGCGGGCGTGTTTTCGCCTTTGCAGGCACTGAGCGCGGCCGCGGCGGCCAGGCACAGGAGGAGTTTGCGGGGCATCGTCGATTCCTGGAGAACAAAGGGCGGCCGCACCTGATGCGCGACCGGTAACAGTGAGTATTACCGAACCGGCAGGTCCGGCGGGTTCAGTCCGTCGGGGCGGTATCGGTGTCGAACGGGATTGGCTCGGCGCCGGTCACCGGGCCGATGCGAGCGGAGCGATGCACGTACAGCACCACTTCGCGTTCGAACTGCAGGGGGCCGGTGACCACCGCATTCGGGCCGATGATCACGCGCGGCTTGCGGCTGGCGGTCAGCGAGACACTGAAGTTCGGCTTGCGCACATGCACACCGCCGCTGACCTGCGAACCGATACCGACGGTGATGTCACCATTGACGGTCTCCACATCCTTGCCCACGCGGCTCTCGACCAGCCCGATGCCGCCGTTGACGGTCTCGACGCCGCCTTCGATCTGGCTGCCGCGATCGCTGAAGATGCTGCCATTGACCGTGCTGACGCCGCCATTGGCGATCACTTCACGACCCAGGCGCACACCGCCGTTGACCGTTTCGATCTTGCCGGTGCGGGCGCGGTCGGCGACCTTCACCCCGCCGTTGACGGTGTCGATGCTGCCGGTCTCGACGCCTTCGCCGATGCGGATGCCGCCGTTGACGGTGTCCAGCTTGCCGTAGCGTTGACCCGGTTCGGCGCTGATGCTGCCGTTGACCTTGCTGATGTTCTCCTGCGCACAGACCGGCCCGGTGGCCAGCAGTACGCCCAACAGCAGCGGAATGGAAAGAGTTTTCATGGCGACCTCGATGGATGTGCGGCTGGCAGGCCGCGTGCGGAGATGTCACCATTCCCCGGTAGCCCCCGCAACTGCCTGAAGTCACTGGAAAGCCCTTGCGCGACAATGCCTTCCCATCACGCCGACATCACATCGCCGCTGCCCGCGGCGGTCGCTGCCTGCTGCTGGGGCTGGCGTTGGCGCTGGCCCTGCCGCTGCCCAGCGGTGCGCAGACCACCCGCGAGACCGAGCGCAAGCTGCAGAAACTGCGTACCGAACTGAAGGGCGTGGCGCAGGAGCGACGGCAGATCGAGGGCCAGCGCGGGCAGGCATCGCGGCAGCTGCGCGAGGCCGACGAGAAGGTCGCCCGCACCGGCCGTGCCCTTGCGCAGACGGAAGCCGCGCTGCGCGAGCAGGGCCGCGCCCTGGCCGAAGCCGAGCAGCGCCGCAGCACGCTGCAGGGCAACCTGGCCCAGCAGCACCGCGAACTGGCCGGGCTGTTGCGCGCGGCGTATCAGCTGGGCAACCACGCACCGCTGAAGCTGCTGCTGTCGCAGGACACGGTGGCTGATGCCAACCGCGCCCTGGCCTACCATCGCTACCTGCAGCGCGAGCGTGCGCAGCGGATCACCACGCTGACCGCCGACCTGAAGGAACTGGAAGCGCTGCAGGCGCAGATCGCCGAGCGCAAGCAGAAGCTGCAGGGGACGCAGCAGGACCAGAAACAGCAGGCAGCCGCCCTGGAAGCGGACCGCCGCGATCGCGCAAAGACCGTTGCCTCGCTGGAAGAGCGCTTCAAGGACCAGCGCGAGAAGGAACAGGCACTGGGCCAGGACGCCAAGGCACTGGAAACGCTGCTGGCCAACCTGCGTGCCGCTGCCGCGCGGGCCGAAGCCGAGCGGCGCGCCGCTGCACGCCGGGCCGCCGCCGAGAAAGCCGCTGCCGAGCGCGCCGCACGTCAGGCCGCTGCGCAGGGCCGTCCACCGCCGCCCACCAAGGTTCCACCTGCGGTGGCGTCGGCACCGGCGCCGAAGGTCGGCGGCCTGAGTTGGCCGTTGTCCGGCAACCTGCTGGCCCGCTATGGCGGCAAGCTGCCCGATGGGCGCACCAGCAGCGGTGTGCTGATCGGCGCGCCAGCCGGCAGCACGGTCACGGCCGTGGCCGATGGCACCGTGGTGTTCTCCGACTGGATGACCGGCTACGGCATGATCCTGATCGTCGACCACGGCAACGGCTACATGAGCCTTTACGCGCATAACGACACCCTGCTGAAGGATGCTGGCGCGCGGGTCAGCCGCGGCGATGCGGTGGCCAAGGTCGGCAATTCCGGCGGCCAGGGCGTCACCGCGCTGTACTTCGAGCTGCGCCGTGGCGGGCAGCCGGTCAACCCGGACAGCTGGCTGCAGCGGCGCTGAATCCCGGCCCGCCGGATGCGGGCCGGATTCAACGGGAATTTAGCTGTGCTTCGCGCATAATCGGTGCATGTGCCTTGGGCACCATGCCACCGTCGACAGGAGTGATCCATGCGCGCAGCCCGTACCGCCACCCTCTTGCTGGCCCTGTTGCCAGCGCTGTCCTGGGCGCAGCAGACCGCGCCCGCCCCGAGCCAGGAAACCAGCGGGCAGGCAGCGAACAGCGAGGAGGCGGTGACCTCGAAGGTGCCGCTGGAGGAAATCCGCCGTTTCGTGGCCGTGTACAACGCGGTGCGCGCCGCCTATGTCGACCCGGTCGATGACAAGAAGCTGATGCAGTCAGCCGTGCGTGGCCTGCTGCTCGACCTTGATCCGCACAGCACCTACTTCAACAAGGAAGACGCGCAGGCCTTCGACGAGCAGGCCAACGGTGCCTACGAGGGCATCGGCGTGGAGCTGCAGCAGCAGCCGGACAACGCCAGCATGAAGGTGATCGCGCCGATCGACGACACGCCGGCAGCCAAGGCCGGCATCCTTGCCGGCGATTTGATCATCGCCATCGACGGCAAGCCGATCAGCGCGATCGATGCGAGTGAACCGCTGCGCGGCCCGGCCGGCAGCAAGGTGGTGCTGACCATCGTGCGTGACGGCAAGCCGAAGCCGTTCGATGTCAGCCTGACCCGCCAGACCATCCGCGTGACCAGCGTGCGCAGCCGCCTGCTCGAGCCGGGCTATGGCTATATCCGCCTGAGCACCTTCCAGGCCGATACTGGCTCGGACTTCCAGAAGCACGTGCAGCAGCTGCAGAAGCAGTCCGGTGGCCAGCTCAAGGGCCTGGTGCTGGATCTGCGCAGCAACCCGGGTGGCCTGCTGACGGCCGCCGTGCAGGTCGCCGACGATCTGCTCGACAAGGGCAACATCGTCAGCACCCGTGGCCGCATCAGCATCAGCGATGCCCGGTTCGACGCGACCCCGGGCGACCTGTTGAAGGGCGCACCGGTGGTGGTGCTGGCCGATGCCGGTTCGGCCAGTGCCTCGGAAGTACTCGCCGGCGCGCTGCGCGACAACAAGCGCGCCCGCGTGGTGGGCAGCCGCACCTTCGGCAAGGGCTCGGTGCAGACCGTGCTGCCGCTGGACAACGGCGATTCGGTGAAGCTGACCACCGCGCGCTATTACACGCCCAGCGGCAAGTCGATCCAGGCCACCGGCATCGTGCCGGATGTTGAGTTGAAGCCCGCCGCTACGTTGGCGGAGGATGCCCTGCCGGCCAGCCTGAGCGATTACAGCGAAGCGACACTGCCGGGCCATCTGCGCGGCGACGACGAAGGCACCGAGGGCTACCACGCCGGTGCGGTGCTGCCGGGCGACGGCCCGATCAACGACGCGCTGGCCGAGCTGAAGAACCCGGGCTCGGTGGCCGCACGGTTGAAGGCCGAAGCCGCGAAGGCGGATGCCGCCAAGCCCGCGAAGGCCGCTGCGGCGAAGCCCGAAGCCAAGCCGGAGCCGAAGGTCGAACCGAAGGCAGACAGCACGCCGGAAGCCAAGCCCGCTCCTGTGCCGGCCAAGCCTTGATTCCTGGTCTACGAACGAGCGGGTGAGCGTGGAGCCGGCCAGCGGCCGGCTCTACCTGGATCAGAAGCCGTGCCGCTTGCGCAGGCGGCGCGCGATCGCGGCGCGTACATAGACCCCGTACACGACGCCGAACACGAAGCCGCCGATGTGCGCCCACCAGGCCACCATGCCGAAGCTGGGGCCGATGTGGGCGAACACCACCTGCAGTGCCGCCCAGACGCCGATCAGCAGGTACGCCGGGGCGCGCACGAACTCCAGGAACAGGCCGAGCGGGATCACCACGCCCAGCCGCGCGCCTGGGAACAGGGCCAGATACGCACCGATCAGGGCCGACACCGCGCCGCTGGCGCCGATGATGATCTGGTCCGGGCTGCCCATGGTGTAGATCGCGACCAGGTTCGACACTGCGCCGCCGACCAGGAACAGCAGCAGCAGCCGCCACGGCCCCAGCACCCGCTCGGCGGGCAGGCCGAAGATCAGCAGGAACACCAGGTTGCCCAGCAGGTGTGACCAGTCGGCGTGCAGGAACAGCGCGGTGAACAGGCGCAGCACGCTGCCGTCCTGCAGCGTCGCCCACCAGTCCAGCGGGCGGGTCAGGCCGGTGGACAGGGCGCCCCAGTCCAGCCAGAGGCTGCCGCGGGCATCGTCCGGACGCGAGATCGACCACAGGAACGCCAGCCACAATGACGCGAACAGCACGGGCGTGGCCCAGCGCAGGGCCGCCTTCTTGCGGGACGGGAGCGAGACGAACATGCCAATAGCCTAGCGTGCGGCCACTTTCGGTGGGGATGGTCCTGTTCAGCTTTTGAGACGAAAAAACCGCCTGCGCTGTTATTGTTTCATTAACAGCTCTGGGTAATACTCGCATACGGCGTCGTATGTCGGGAGGGGAATCCGGCGCGCTCCGATGGGTCCCAGGACCCGGCGGGCGCAGGCGCACTCAGAGCACCATCACCGCTTACCGGAGAGAGAGAACTACGATGCAAACCGCTTCCACCATTGCCCGACTGACCCTGCTGGCCGTCGGCGTTGCCGGTGCGCTGGCCGCCGCCGATGCCAATGCTGCCGCCTTCCAGCTGAAGGAAAACAGCGCCAAGGGCCTGGGCCGCGCGTTCGCCGGCTCCACCTCGACCGAAGGTGACGCCTCGGTCATCGCCACCAACCCGGCCTCCATGCGCCTGCTCGACGGCACCCTGGTCCAGGGCGACGTCAGCGCCATCAGCTTCGGCGCCAAGTTCCGCGGCCAGGGCCAGTACGGCAACGGCGCGCCGATTTCCGGTGGCAACGGCGGCGACGCCGGCATGATCGCCCCGGTTCCGGCCGCGTACTTCCACGTGCCGTTCGGCGAGAACGACAACATGCACTTCGGTGCGTCGCTGACCGTGCCGTTCGGCTTCAAGACCGAATACGACCGCGACTGGGTCGGCCGCTACAATGGCGTCAAGACCGAGCTGCAGGCGATCGACCTGGGCGTGGCGTTCTCCTATGACGTCAACCCGTACCTGTCGTTCGGTGCTTCGGTGTTCGCCGAGCGCCTGAACGTCGACCTGACCAGCGCTGTCGACACCGGCACCGCGATCAACGCCAGCGCCCAGCGCACGGCTGCGGCGCGTGTGCTGGCTGCCGGCGGCACCGCTGCGCAGGCCGCTGCTGCCTCGCGCCAGGCTGCCGTGGCCATGGCCCAACAGGGCTTCGCCCCGGGCACCGCCGATGGCTACCTGCGCATCAAGGGCGACGAAGTGTCGGTCGGCTACACCCTGGGCATGACGGTCACCCCGGTGGAAGGCACCAACATCGCCTTCAGCTACCGCTCGAAGGTCGAGCACAAGATCACCGACGGCAAGGCCGACTTCACCATCCCGCAGAACGCTGCCGCCTTCCTGGCCACTGCCGCCCCGGGTACCTTCATCGACAGCAACGGCCGCGCCACCATCACCCTGCCGGCCAGCGCCACCATGGGCTTCACCCATCGCGTGAACGACCAGTGGCAGATCATGGCCGAGGTCACGCGCACGGCGTGGAGCAAGTTCGACCAGGTCACCGTCGACTATGACTCCAACCAGCCGGACAGCGTGCTGCCGTTCCACTACCGCGACACCACCTTCGCGTCGATCGGTACCGATTTCCGCGTGAACGACAAGCTGACCCTGCGTGGCGGCCTGGCGTACGACCAGACCCCGACCACCGACGTCCACCGTGACGTGCGCGTGCCGGACACCACCCGCAAGTGGCTGTCGCTGGGCCTGACCTACGCCGCTTCGGACAAGATGGAATACAGCGTGGGTTACACCCACCTGTTCACCAAGGATCCGAACATCACCTCGACCTCGGCCACTGCCAACACCGTGACCGGCAAGTACAAGGTGAGCGGCGACGTGCTGGCGGCGTCGATGCAGTACAAGTTCTGATTCGGGCGATTGCCTGAAGCAGTACGAGGAGAGCCCCGCGCAAGCGGGGCTTTCTTTTTGCGGAGGGTATCCACGCATGGCATGGATCTGTTGGTCCGACGACGCAGGGCGTGGATCTACGCGACAATGGTGCGATGAACCTGTCCGACCCGAACTTCCAGCTGGAGCTGGCTGCCAACATCGCCGTCGCCGGCTCGATCCTGCTGGCTGGTCGCAACAACGTGCACACCTGGTGGTTGGGCATCGTCGGCTGCGCATTGTTTGCGGCCGTGTTCGAGCGCTCGCACCTGTATGCGGACATGGTGCTGCAGTTCTTCTTCATCGCCATCAGCGTGCTGGGCTGGTGGCAGTGGCTGCGCGGCGACCATGGCGCGCCGCTGCCGATCACTGCGCTGCGGCCGCGTGCATGGGCCTGGCTGGCGCCGCTGGCGGTGGTGGCCACGTTCGGCTACGGCTGGATGCTGACCCGACTGACCAACGCCTATGCGCCTTACATCGATTCGGCGGTGCTGGTGCTGAGCGTGATCGCGCAGATCCTGATGATGCGGCGCAAGCTGGAATCGTGGTGGGTGTGGCTGCTGGTGAACACCGTGGCAGTGCCGCTGTACTACAGCCGTGGCCTGCATCTGACCTCGATCCTCTACATCGGTTTCTGGATAAACGCGCTGGTCGCCCTGCGCCATTGGCGCCATCTGATGCGGACCGAGGCCAAGGCAGCCGATGCCGCCGCCTGAGCGCGTCGCGCGGGGGTTGGTGGTGGGCAAGTTCTGCCCGCTGCACCTCGGCCACGAACGCCTGATCGACTTCGCCGCTACGCGCTGCCGGCAGTTGCTGGTGATCGGCTGGTCGCAGCCAGGCTTTGCCGGCTACAGCGCTGCTCGCCGCGAGCGCTGGTTGCGTGCGCGCTTCCCCCGGGCAACGGTGGCGGTGCTGGATGATGCGCGGTTGGCAGCGCTGTGTGCCGAACATGGCGTGCCGCCACGCGTGTTGCCGCACGACAGCGACAGCGAGCACGTGCAGCGCGAGTTCACCGCCTGGCTGTGCCAGCACCTGTTCGGTGGCCCGGTGCAGGCGGTATTCACCGGCGAGGACTACGGTGACGGCTTCGCGCAGGCGCTGGCCACGCACTTCGGTGGGCCGGTACGCCATGAGCGGCTCGAACGCGCATTGGACGTCGGGCAGGCGTGCGGCACCCAGCTGCGCGCCGATCCGCATGCGCACCGCCATGGTCTCGCACCGGAGGTGTACGCCGGATACGTGCAGCGCGTGGCCTTCATTGGTGGCGAGTCCAGTGGCAAGACCACGCTGGCGCGGGTGATGGCCGAGCGCCTGCAGACCGCCTGGGTGCCGGAGTATGGCCGCACGCTCTGGGAGCAGCAGGGGGGCGACCTGATGCCGGACGATCTGCTTCGCATCGCAATGACCCAGCCGCAGCATGAAGACAAGGCTGCGCGGCGGGCGCATCGCTGGCTGTTCTGCGATACCACGCCGCTGGTGACGCTGGGCTACAGCGGCTGGATGTCTGGTACGGCGCCGGAGGCACTGCGGCAGGCTGCATTGCGGCCATATGACCTGCTGTTCCTGTGGGCGCCGGATATCCCTTTCGATCAGGACGGCACTCGGGTGGGCGAAGCCTTCCGGGCGCAGCAGCATGCGTGGTACGTGCGCGAGCTGCAGGTGCGGGGCGTCGAATACGTGCTGCTGGAGGGCGATCTGGAAGCGCGCACCGCGCGCGTGCAGGGCGAGCTGGCGAAGCGTGCGGACAACCGGTTCAGTGTCGCCCTGCCTCTGTAGCGCCGAGCCCATGCTCGGCTGCGCCAGGAAGGCCGAGCGTGGGCTCGGCGCTACAGGAAGCAAAACACAAGAAACCCCGCATTCGCGGGGTTTCTTGTTTGCCGCATCAAGCAGGCGATCAGTCGCCCAGGGTCAGCAGCGAGGCGTTGCCGCCGGCGGCGGTGGTGTTCACCGTCACCGTCTTTTCGGTGGCAAAGCGCAGCAGGTAGTGCGGGCCGCCGGCCTTCGGGCCGGTGCCGGACAGGCCCTGGCCGCCGAACGGCTGTACGCCGACCACCGCGCCGATCTGGTTGCGGTTGACGTACACGTTGCCGACATGGACGCCGTTGCTGATGCGGTCAACGGTCTCGTCGATGCGCGAATGCACGCCCAGGGTCAGGCCGTAGCCGGTAGCGTTGATCTGGTCGATCACCGCGTCGAGCTGGTCGCCCTTCCAGCGGATCACGTGCAGGACCGGACCGAACACTTCCTTCTGCAGCTGGCCCAGGTCCTTCAGCTCGTACGCGCGCGGTGCGAAGAAGGTGCCGTGGGCGGTTTCGGCGGACAGCTCGGCGGCCGCGATCAGGCGCGCTTCGCGGTCCATGCGCTCGGCGTGGTCCTGCAGGATCTTCAGCGCGTCGGCATCGATCACCGGGCCGACGTCGGTGGACAGCAGGCCGGGGTTGCCGACCTTCAGTTCCTTCATCGCGCCGGCCAGCATGGTCATCACCTTGTCGGCGATGTCGTCCTGCACGAACAGCACGCGCGCGGCCGAGCAACGCTGGCCGGCGGAGGTGAAGGCCGAACCGATCGCGTCCTTGACCAGCTGTTCCGGCAGCGCCGAGGAATCGGCGATGAAGGCATTCTGGCCGCCGGTCTCGGCAATCAGCACACCGATGGCGGCGTCACGTGCGGCCATCGCACGGTTGATCGCACGGGCGGTCTCGGTGGAGCCGGTGAAGGCCACGCCGGCCACGCGCGGGTCGGCGGTCAGCGCCGCACCCACGGTGGCGCCGTCGCCCGGCAGGAACTGCACCACCTCGGCCGGCACGCCGGCATCGTGCAGCAGCTTCACCGCGTAGTAGCCGATCAGGTTGGTCTGCTCGGCCGGCTTGGCGATGACGCTGTTGCCGGCGGCCAGAGCAGCGGCGACCTGGCCCAGGAAGATCGCCAGCGGGAAGTTCCACGGGCTGATGCAGACGAACACGCCGCGGCCGTGCAGCTGCAGCTCGTTGGATTCACCGGTCGGGCTGGGCAGCTTCTCGGCGTGGCTGAACTGCTCGCGCGCCTGCTTGGCGTAGTAGCGCAGGAAATCCACGGCTTCGCGCACTTCGGCGATGCTGTCGGGCAGGCTCTTGCCGGCTTCCTTCACGCACAGCGCCATGAACTCCGGCATGCGCGCTTCCAGCTGGTCGGCGGCGTGTTCGAGGATGGCGGCGCGGCTGGCGGCCGGGGTGCGGTTCCAGGCCGGCTGTGCGGCCACGGCGTTGGCCAGGGCCTTCTGCACGGTGGCGGCATCGGCGGCCAGCCACTGGCCGACCACTTCGCGGGTGTCGGCCGGGTTGGTCACCGGCAGCGCGGCGCCGGCCGGGTTGGCACCCGGTACCAGCGGCGAGGCCTGCCAGGGCTTCACGGCGGCGTTGAGCTGCTCGGCCAGGGCGCGCAGTTCGTTGTCGTTGGCGAGGTTGGCGCCCATGGAGTTCTTCCTGTCGTGGTTCTGGCTGCGCAGCAGGTCAACCGGCAGCGGGATCTTGGGATGCGGAATCGATTCGAACGAGGCGACCATCTCGACCGGATCGCGGATCAGGTCGGCGATCGGCACGCGCTCGTCGGTGATGCGGTTGACGAAGCTGGAGTTGGCGCCGTTTTCCAGCAGGCGGCGCACCAGGTACGGCAGCAGGTCTTCGTGCGAACCGACCGGGGCGTACACGCGGCAGGGCAGGTTCAAGCGGTCGGCCGGCACCACTTCGGCGTACAGGTCGTCGCCCATGCCGTGCAGCTTCTGGTGCTCGTACACGCCGCCGTTGGCGATGCTGCGCACGGCCGCGATGGTGTGCGCGTTGTGCGTGGCGAACATCGGGTAGATCGCGTCCGCATGGGTGAACAGCCGCTTGGCGCAGGCCAGGTAGGACACGTCGGTGTTCTGCTTGCGGGTGAACACCGGGTAGTCCGGATAGCCTTCGATCTGCGCGCGCTTGATCTCGGCATCCCAGTAGGCGCCCTTGACCAGGCGCACCTGCAGGCGGCGGCCGGCGCGGCGCGCCATGTCGGCCAGGTGGTCGATCGTGTAGGGCGTGCGCTTCTGGTAGGCCTGCACGACCACGCCGAAGCCATCCCAGCCAGCCAGCGAGGCGTCGGAGAACACCTGCTCGATGATGTCCAGCGACAGTTCCAGGCGATCGGACTCTTCGGCGTCGACGGTGCAGCCGATGCCGTAGCTCTTGGCCAGCTGTGCCAGTTCCAGCACGCCCGGCACCAGGTCCTTCAGCACGCGCTCGCGCTTGGCGTGCTCGTAGCGCGGGTACAGCGCCGACAGCTTGATCGAGATGCCCGGCGCGTTGTTGACGTCGCCGTCCGGGCGGCCGCCGCGGGCCTTGTGATCACCGCCGATGGCGTGGATCGCGCGACGGTAGTCTTCCAGGTAGCGAAGTGCGTCCTTCATGGTCAGCGCGCCTTCGCCGAGCATGTCGAAGGAGTAGCGGTAGCTGGCGTTGTCGCCCTTGTGCGAGCGCGACAGCGCCTCGCTGATGGTGCGACCCATGACGAACTGGTGGCCCATGATCTTCATCGCCTGGCGCACGGCCAGGCGCACCACCGGCTCACCGACGCGGCCGACCAGGCGCTTGAACGCGCTGGGCGCATCGGCGCGGGTGGCGTCGTTCATCTGTACCAGCTTGCCGGTCAGCATCAGGCCCCAGGTGGAGGCGTTGACCAGCACCGAATCGCTGCCGCCCAGGTGCTTTTCCCAGTCGGCATCGGCCAGCTTGTCGCGGATCAGCTTGTCGGCAGTGTCCTGGTCCGGAATGCGCAGCAGGGCCTCTGCCACGCACATCAGCAGCACGCCTTCTTCGCTGCCCAGGTCGTACTGGCGCATGAAGGCTTCGATCGCGCCCTGGTCCTTGGCACGCACGCGCACGCGGCCGACCAGGTCGGCGGCCAGCGCCTGCACCCTGGCCTGTTCCTCGGCGGGCAGGCGCGCCTGCGCCAGCAGCTCACGCACGTGGCTGGCCTCGTCCTTCAACCAGGCATCGGTGATGGCCTGGCGGAACGGGTTGGGGGGCGCCGGCAGTTCCGGCGACAGCAGCGCGCCCGGACGCGGGGCGTCGTGGGCGGCAGGGGAGGAGGAAGGTGCGTTCATGCCGGTCCGGCCAGTGGAAAACTTGGCGATTTTAATCATTTTTGCGGCCTTCGGAAGTGCCCCGCAGACACCTTCATGAAGGGCTGATAGCCACTAACGGTGGTGGATTCGGCGGGTTCAGCAAACCCGGCAAGATTTGTGCCGAATTCGTCATTCGTGCCGCCGGCCTCATGCTGTGTTGCAGCATCGGAAAAAGTGTGAATGCACCCTTGCTACCGGCGAGAGGGCGGGGCTACCATCGAGACGTTTCCCGCGGCAGGAACGCGGTTGCGACATGATCGAGGTGCTTCCAGCTCCGGATGGGTCAGGTACGCAGCTGCGGCTGCGTCCCCCACGGGCGCTCGATGCCCGGCAGTTCGTCCTGTTGTTCACCGTGTTGTCGGGTGCGATGTGGCTGGTGTCCGCCCTCGGGTGGTGGGCCGGCAATGCATTCGCCCCCCTGTTCGCGCTGCTGTACAGCCTGGTGCTGGCGGCGGCGCTGCGTGCCTTGTGGCGCAGCGGTGAACGGCAGGAGGAGATCCGGGTAGTGCCGGCGTACGTGGAGGTCATCCCCGTACCCGGTGGATCGCCGGTGTTCCGGGCCCACCCGCACTGGGTGCGCCTGCTCACCGACGATGAGAGGGTCCGGCTGGCATCCAGCGGCCGGCAGGTGGAGGTGGGGAGTTTCCTCGCGCCGGCCGAACGCCAGACGCTCGCAGAGACACTTGAAAGCTTGCTCGCCGCCAGCGATGGCGGCAACCGACGACGCTAAGGGTCTAGGCAATGAAGCAAAGCAGCAGGTGGGGCACGAAGTGCGTGAACGCGGTCGCCGCGATGCTGGCGACCGGGGGACTGATTCCGGCGTCGGCCTGGGCCCAGGCGGCCGATCCCAAGCCGTGGCAGCTGAACATGGGCAAGGGGGTGACCCAGACCTCGCGCCTGGCCTGGGAATCGAACAACCTGTCGTTGATCATCTGCACGGTGATCGGCGTCATCGTGTTCGGGGCGATGGCCTACGCCATCTTCAAGTTCCGCAAATCCAAGGGCGCAGTCGCCGCCACCTTCAGCCACAACACCAAGGCCGAGATCATCTGGACGGTGATCCCGGTGATCATCCTGGTCGTGATGGCATGGCCGGCCACGGCCAACCTGATCAAGATGTACGACACCCGCGATGCCGAGATGACGGTCAAGGTCACCGGCTACCAGTGGATGTGGAAGTACGAATACCTCGGCGAGAACGTCACCTTCACCAGCCGCCTGGACCGCGAGTCCGACCGCGTGCGGCAGAGTGGCATCGTGCCGACCCGCGAAAGCCATCCGCATTACCTGCTGGACGTCGACAACCGGCTGGTGTTGCCGGTCGATACCAAGGTCCGCTTCGTCATCACTTCCGATGATGTGATCCACGCCTGGTGGGTGCCGGCGCTGGGCTGGAAGCAGGACGCCATCCCCGGCTTCATCAACGAAGCCTGGACCAGCATCGAGCAGCCCGGTGTCTACCGCGGCCAGTGCGCCGAGCTGTGCGGCAAGGACCACGGCTTCATGCCGATCGTGGTCGAGGCGGTGTCCAAGGAGGACTTCAGGAAGTGGCTGGCGCAGCGCAAGCCGGCGCCGCCCGCCGAGCCCGCCACGCCTGCGGCACCTGCCGAACCGACTGCACCGACGGGCGAGGCACCGGCTGCGCCTGCTGCTGCAGAAGCCGGCAGCGCGCCTGCCACCGCGGCCAGCGGAGCGTGATGTAAAGCCCGCGGCCGCTCGCGGCCGTGGTGACAACCGATTCTGAGAGGTGTTTTGCAATGGCGCACTCGGCAGTTGGGCACGACGATCACCATCACCACCAGAGCTTCTTCGAGCGTTGGTTCTTCTCGACCAACCACAAGGACATCGGCACGCTGTACCTGGGTTTCAGCTTCATCATGTTCATCATCGGTGCGGCGATGAGCGTGGTGATCCGCGCCGAGCTGGCGCAGCCGGGCCTGCAGTTCGTCAAGCCCGAGTTCTTCAACCAGATGACCACCGTGCATGCGCTGGTGATGATTTTCGGCGGCGTGATGCCGGCGTTCGTCGGCCTTGCCAACTGGATGATCCCGCTGCAGATCGGTGCGCCGGACATGGCGCTGCCGCGCATGAACAACTGGTCGTTCTGGTTGCTGCCGGTGGCTTTCAGCCTGCTGCTGCTGACGCTGTTCCTGCCGGGGGGTGCACCGGCCGGTGGCTGGACGCTGTATCCGCCGCTGTCGCTGCAGGGCGGCTACAACGTGGCCTTCAGCGTGTTCGCCATTCACGTGGCCGGCATCAGCTCGATCATGGGTGCGATCAACATCATCGCCACCGTGCTGAACATGCGCGCGCCGGGCATCGACCTGCTGAAGATGCCGATCTTCTGCTGGGCCTGGCTGATCACCGCCTTCCTGCTGATCGCGGTGATGCCGGTGCTGGCCGGTGCGGTGACCATGCTGCTGACCGACAAGTTCTTCGGCACCAGTTTCTTCAACGCCGCCGGTGGCGGTGACCCGGTGATGTACCAGCACATCTTCTGGTTCTTCGGCCATCCCGAGGTCTACATCATGATCCTGCCCGCCTTCGGCGTGGTCAGCGAGATCATCCCGACCTTCAGCCGCAAGCCGCTGTTCGGCTACCAGGCGATGGTGTACGCCACCGCCGCGATCGCGTTCCTGTCGTTCATTGTCTGGGCCCACCACATGTTCACCGTGGGCATGCCGCTGGGCGGCGAGATCTACTTCATGTTCGCCACCATGCTGATCTCGATCCCGACCGGCGTAAAGGTGTTCAACTGGGTCAGCACCATGTGGCGGGGCTCGCTGACGTTCGAGGCGCCGATGCTGTGGTCGGTGGCCTTCGTCATCCTGTTCACCATCGGTGGCTTCTCCGGTCTGATGCTGGCCATCGTGGCGGCCGACTTCCAGTACCACGACACCTACTTCGTGGTTGCGCATTTCCACTACGTGCTGGTGACCGGCGCGGTGTTCGCGCTGATCGCGGCGGTGTATTACTGGTGGCCGAAGTGGACCGGGCGCATGTACAGCGAGAAGTGGGCCAAGGTGCACTTCTGGTGGTCGATCGTGTTCGTCAACCTGCTGTTCTTCCCGCAGCATTTCCTCGGCCTGGCCGGCATGCCGCGCCGCATTCCCGATTACAGCGTGGCCTTCGCCGACTGGAACCTGATCAGCTCGATCGGTGCGTTCGGCATGTTCGTCACGCCGTTCATGATGGCCGCGATCCTGCTGTCCTCGCTGCGCAACGGCGAGAAGGCCGAAGCACGCAGCTGGGAAGGTGCACGCGGGCTGGAGTGGACGCTGCCATCGCCGGCACCGGCGCACACCTTCACCACGCCGCCGACCATCCGTCCGGGGGATCTGGCGCATGACGACATCACGCATTGAGGTGGGGCATGCATAACGAGAGCCCACTGCAGATCTGTAGAGCCGAGCCATGCTCGGCTGACGTGGAGCAGCCGAGCATGGCTCGGCTCTACAACAGCCCGGGCGACGCCCCGGAAAACGGCATCGAACAGCAGCGCCAGCGTGCCCGGCGCACGGCGATGTGGGTCGGCGCCATCGCGGTGCTGGTCTACGTCGGCTTCATCCTCAGCGGGGTGATCGGCCGATGAGCGAGGCTCCGGCCAGCACGCGGTCACCCAGTGCCGGGCTGCCGCGCCTGATCGGCGTGGCAGTGGCGGTGTTCCTGCTGACCTTCTCGCTGGTGCCGCTGTACCGCATTGCCTGCGAAAAGGTATTCGGCGTGCGCCTGGAGCGCGGCCCGGGTGGTGAAGCCAGTACGGGTGCTGCAGCTGGCAAGCGCACCGTGCGGGTGGAGTTCGATGGCGGCGTCAATTCGCGCCTGCCGTGGTCGTTCCATCCCGAGCAGCTGACCATGGATGTTGTGCCCGGCGAACTCAACGAGGCGCTGTACTTCGCCCGCAACGACAGCCAGCAGGCAGTCGTTGGCAGCGCGGTGCCTTCGGTGGCGCCGGCACGCGCGTCGGGCTTCTTCAGCAAGACCGAGTGCTTCTGTTTCACCGCGCAGACGCTGCAGGCCGGCGAGAAGCGCGACATGCCGGTGCGCTTCATCGTCGATCCGGACCTGCCGCCGGAAATCAAGACGATCACCTTGTCCTACACCTTCTACCGCAACGACGCGTTGTCCGATCGGCTGCTCCCGGCCGCCACCTCGGACGGCGCGCACGCCGCACCCTGACCCGGATACCGACATGGCCCAGACACCGACCGACGCCAACGTGTACTTCGTCCCGGCCCAGAGCAAATGGCCGTTCGTGGGCTCCATCGCGATGATGGTGACCATGGTGGGCGTGGCCAGCTGGCTCAACGACGCCAGCTGGGGGCGCTGGACGTTCTATATCGGCATCGCGATGCTGGTGCTGACCCTGTTCTGGTGGTTCAGCGACGTGGTGCGCGAATCGCAGGCCGGCAACTACAACCACCAGGTCGATGGCTCGTTCCGGATGGGGATGATCTGGTTCATCTTCTCCGAGGTGATGTTCTTCGGTGCCTTCTTCGGCGCGCTGTTCTACACCCGCAACCTGGGCCTGTCGTGGCTGAGCGGCGAAGGCCGCGGGGTGATGACCAACGAGCTGCTCTGGCAGGGCTACTCCGCCGGATGGCCGACCAATGGCCCGGCGGCGATCGGTGGCGCCTTCCAGACCATCCCGGCCTGGGGCCTGCCGCTGATCAATACGCTGATCCTGCTCACCTCCGGCGTGACCCTGACCATCGCCCATCACGCACTGAAGGCCGGCAACCGCCGCCAGCTGCTGATCTGGCTGGGCCTGACCGTGGTGCTCGGCCTCGGTTTCCTGACCCTGCAGGCGGAAGAGTACATCCACGCCTACAAGGAGCTGAACCTGACGCTCGGTTCGGGTATCTACGGTTCGACATTCTTCATGCTGACCGGCTTCCACGGCGCGCACGTGCTGCTGGGCACGATCATGCTGATCGTGATGTGGCTGCGTTCGGCCAAAGGACACTTCACCCGCGACAACCATTTCGGTTTCGAAGCGGCCGCGTGGTACTGGCACTTCGTCGACGTGGTGTGGCTGATGCTGTTCCTGTTCGTCTACGTGCTTTGACCACGCACGCATCGGTGGCCTCAGCCGCCGACGCCGTGCGGCTTGATCCAGCCCATGTAGATGCTCACGATCACCAGTACGATCAACGCCACCGACACCGCGATGCGACGTGTCAGTGCGTTGACCGTGCGCTTGGTCTGGCCGCGGTCGACCAGCAGGTAATACAGGCCGGCGCCCAGGTTCCAGACGATGACGATCAGAAACGCGATTACCAGCAGGGTCTTCAGCGAATCACTCATGCGCGGCTCGAGGGCAGGGTGGGTGCGCCTATCTGACCGCGTTTGCGCGGACTTGTCATGATGCGCCAGCACACACGCGTGATCGGATGGTTGCTGGCCGTGCTGGCGATGGCCGGTTTCACTGCATTGGGGCTGTGGCAGCTGCAGCGCATGCATGCCAAACAGTCAATGTTGGATGCGCAGGGTCCAGCCGCAGCGCAGGTACTGTCGTTGGCGCAGGCGCTGGCAGCGCCCGGTGCGTTGCACGGCGTGGCCGACCACGGTCGCTTCCTTCCCGGCGTGGTGCTGCTGGACAACCAGACCCGGCACGGCCGCGCGGGCGTGAAGATCTATCGCCCGTTCCGCAGTGACGAAGGCAGCGTGCTGCTGGTCGATCTTGGCTGGCGCGCGCTGCCGCCGGATCGCACGCTGCCGGACATACCGGCGCCGCCTTCGCCGGTGGCGGTGCGCGGGTTGCTGGCGCCACCGCCTTCGGCGGGGCTGGTACTGGGCCCGGCGTTCTCCGCCACCGGTGAGGCCGGGCGCTGGCTGGCCAGCCGCTTGCCGGCCGAGGGCCTGGCCCGGGCGCTGGGGGTGCAGTCACTTCCCGATCGTGTACTGCGCCTGGACCCGGCGCTGCCCTTCGGCGACGAACGTGATCTGGACCTGTTGCCGAACACGCTGCCACCGCAGCGTCACCTGGGCTACGCCGTGCAGTGGTTCGGCCTGGCCCTGACCGTGCTCGTCGTTGCGCTGGTGTTGGAGTGGCGCAGGAGGCGCGCCGTGGCACGACCGGCATCCCGTACCCAACCATGAGAAAATGCCCCGCATGAACACTGCTACGTCCCCGCAGGCGCGCGGCTCCGGCCGCCGGACCCTGGTGCTGCTGTTTGCCGTGTTCTTCGGGGCGATGGCGCTGGCCGCGGTATTGCGCTTCTCCGGCTGGCAGCCCACCGGGCACCGCAATGCCGGCCAGCTGCTGAAGCCGCCGGTGGACCTGCGCCAGCAGGCGCCGACCCTGGCCAGTGGCCAGCCCTATCCTTGGAACCCCGAGGCCCGCACCTGGCGCCTGCTGGTGGCACCACCGGCCGGTGCCTGCGACGCGCAGTGCGTCACTTTGTCGCAGGGGCTGGGCAAGGTGTGGCAGCTGTTCGGGCATAACGCCGATAATGTCGAGATCCTGTGGCTGGGTACGCCACCGGCGTCGATCGCCTCGCTGCCCGCGCTGCGGCCGCTGGCTCCGTCGCCAGCCCTGCGCGCGGCGTTGCCGGGCGTCGATGATCCGGCGGGACTGCCGGTCTACGTGATCGATCCGAACGGCTTCGTGATCATGCGCCATGCCCCGGGTTCCGACCTCGGTGGCCTGCGCAAGGACATGGCCACGTTGCTGAAACTGAAGTGAGTCCCGTTTGATGAGCCTTTCCGCGCGTCCGGCGCTGCACCGCAATTTCCACCGCCTGGCGTGGTTCGCCATGATCATGACCGCGAGCACGATCATGTTCGGCGCGTTCGTACGCCTGTCCGATGCCGGCCTGAGCTGCCCGGACTGGCCGACCTGCTATGGCCAGGCCACCTGGCCGCAGCACGTGGAAGAGACCATCGGCCACCCGGCGGCGGAGATCCGCCCGCTGGAGACCCACAAGGCCTGGCGTGAGCAGGTGCACCGCTTCCTGGCCGGCGCGCTGGGCATCGAGATCCTGACCCTGGCCCTGCTGGCCACGCGCAAGCGCCGCTTTGGAACCACGGCAGTGGTGACCGCCTGCGTGCTGGTGGCCGCTGGCATACCGCTGTACATGATGGGCTGGCATGGCACCGCCAGTGCATTGGCTCTGATCGGCGAGGCGATCCTGCTGATCGCCGCGCTGCGCTGGAGCAACATCGATCTGGCACGCGCTGCACTGCTGACCCTGGCGGTGGTGATCTTCCAGGCCCTGCTGGGCATGTGGACGGTGACCCTGCTGCTCAAGCCCATCGTGGTGATGGGCCACCTGCTGGGCGGCATGCTGATGTTCGCCCTGCTGGCCTGGATGGCCTGGCGTGCGACGCACATGCCGATCACCCTGGCCGAGGCACCGAAGCTGAAGTGGCTGCTGCGCATCGGCCTGGCGGTGCTGGTCACCCAGATCGCACTCGGCGGCTGGGTCAGTGCCAACTACGCGGCGCTGGCCTGCGGCGGCGGCAGTGCATCGCTGGACAACTTCCCGCGCTGTGCCAACCAGTGGTGGCCGCAGCACAACTTCGTCGAAGGCTTCACCCTGTGGCGTGGCATCGGCGTGGACTACGAAGGTGGTGTGCTGGATGGTGCTTCCCGTATCGCCATCCAGATGGCGCACCGCCTGTTCGCGGTGGTGGTGGCCATCTACCTGCTGTGGCTGGGCGTGCGCCTGTTCCGGTTGCCGAGCATGCGCGGCTGGGCCAGCGCGCTGATCGCGCTGCTGGTGCTGCAGGTCACCCTCGGCATCCTCAATGTGAAGCTGGCGCTGCCACTGGAAGTGGCCGTGGCCCACAACGGCGTGGCCGTTGCCCTGTTGTTCGTGCTGGTCAGCCTGCTGGCCCGCCTGCGCGCCCCGGACTGATTCCATGTTTTCCAACTACCGCCAGTACTGGGATCTGACCAAGCCCAAGGTCGTCGCCCTCATTGTCTTCACTGCCCTGGTCGGCATGGTCCTGGCTATTCCGGGCGTGCCCAGCTGGGAGCAGGTGCGCGCCGGCCTGCTCGGCTTCCTCGGCATCTGGCTGGCCGCTTCGGCGGCCGCCGCGATCAACCAGTTGCTGGATGCGCACATCGATGCGCAGATGGCACGCACGTCGTGGCGCCCGCTGGTGGTCGGCAAGGTCAAGCCATGGCAGGTGCTGGTGTTCGCCGGCGTGCTGATCGTGCTGTCGATGACCATCCTGGTGCTGTGGGTGAACCTGATCACTGCGGTGCTGACCTTCGCCTCGCTGATCGGTTATGCGGTGATCTACACCGTGTACCTCAAGCGCGCGACCTCGCAGAACATCGTCATCGGCGGCCTGGCCGGCGCGATGCCGCCGATGCTGGGCTGGGCTGCGGTCACCGGCATGCAGGGCTCGTCGGACTGGGCGTACTCGTCGCTGCTGGTGCTGATCATCTTCATCTGGACGCCGCCGCACTTCTGGGCGCTGGCGATCTTCCGCCGCGAGGACTATGCCAAGGCCGAGATCCCGATGCTGCCAGTGACCCACGGCGTGGTGCACACCCGCAAGCAGATCATGGTGTATTCGGTGGTGCTGGCGCTGGTCTGCCTGCTGCCGTACCTGGTGGGCATGAGTGGTGCGTTCTACCTGGGCGGTGCGATCGTGCTCAACGCGGTGTTCCTCTGGTATGCCTGGCGCATGCTGAACCCGCCGGACGAGCTGTTCTCGATGAAGATGTTCTACTACTCCATCGTCTACCTGATGGCGCTGTTCGCCTTCCTGCTGGTCGACCACTGGATCCTGCCCTGGTTGTAAAGCGCCACCTGTAGAGCCGAGCCCATGCTCGGCTGAGGGGTGGTTGGAAGAGCAGCCGAGCGTGGGCTCGGCTCTACAACAGATCCACGCCATGCGTGGATGTCTCCAGATCGGGTCAGGGCGCGCGCTTCGCATACCGCTGCGCGATCACACCGCAGACGATCAGCTGGATCTGGTGGTAGATCATCACCGGCAGCACGATCGCGCCGAGGCTGCCGCCGGCGAACAGCACCTTGGCGATCGGCACGCCGGTGGCCAGGCTCTTCTTCGAGCCGCAGAACACGATGGCGATCTCGTCCTCGCGGTTGAAGCGCAGCCGGCGGGCGATGAAGGTGATCAGCGGCATGGCGATGCCGAGCAGCACGGCAGCCACCACGGCCACGGCCAGCAACGAGAGCAGCGGTGTCTTGCTCCACAACCCTTCGGTCACCGCTTCGCCGAACGCCGAATACACCACCAGCAGGATCGTGCCCTGGTCGGTGTAGCGCAGCAGCGCGCGCTGCTTCTCCACCCAGCCGGCAATCCACGGCCGCAGCAGGTGGCCGGCCACGAACGGCACCAGCAGCTGCAGCATGATGCCGCCGATCGCGTGCAGTGGGTCATGCACGCCGCCGGAGGTGCCGGCCAGCGCGGTCAGCAGCAGTGGGGTCAGGAACACGCCGAGGATGCTCGACAGCGAGGCGCTGCACACCGCTGCCGGCACGTTGCCGCGGGCCATCGAGGTGAACGCGATGGACGACTGCACGGTGGACGGCAGGGTGCACAGGAACAGCACGCCCAGGTACAGCTCCGGAGTCAGCAGCCAGCCCGACAGTGGCTTGAACATCAGCCCCAGCAGCGGGAACAGGAGGAAGGTGCAGGCCAGGATGGTCAGGTGCAGCCGCCAGTGCAGCATGCCGCCGATGATCGACTCGCGCGGCAGGCGCGCGCCATGCAGGAAGAACAGCGCGGCGATGGCGACGGTGGTGACATCGTCGAGCACGATGGCAGCGGCGCCCTTCATCGGCAGCAGCGAGGCCAGGCCGACGGTGCACAGCAGGGCGAGGGTGAAGTTGTCCGGTCGCAGGCGCGACCACCAGCGGGTCATGGTGGGCAGAGTCCTTGGTGCGGAGGGTGGTTCAGGGCGAGGTGACCGGTGTGGCCAAGCGCTGGCGGGTGGCGGCTTCCAGCGACTTCAGGCCGGCGCGCTGGCCGAGCTGAAGCGCCTGCTCCGGGCTGGCATGTTCATAGCGGGCATTGACCAGGCCGAGCACGGCACCGGCGCGGTTGCCGGAGGCGCAGTGCAGCAGCACCGGCCCCTGGCTCTGCTGCAGGGCCTGGTGCACGGCGCGCACATTGGCCGCATCCAGGCCCTCGGCGCCGGCCACCGGAATGCGCACATAGCGCAGGCCCAGCGATTCGGCCGCGTGGATTTCATCGAAGCCCCGGTCCTCGCCAGGCTGGCGCAGGTCGATCACCGTGCGCACGCCCTGCGCGGCCAGGGCCTGCAGCTGTGCGGCGCTGGGTTGGCCACCGGCATACAGGCCGGGGCGTACTTCGTTGAGGGGCGCGTCTTCGGCCAGGGCCGTCAGTGGCAGGCAGAGCGACAACAACAGCAGGCAGGTCAGGCGCAGCAGCATGGTCCTCTCCGTGAAACGTTCTGCTGCTACAGGCGCAGCCCGGCGCGGGCCTTGAGCAGCTCGCGCAGTTCGTATTTGTCAGTATCGTCCAGGCCCTGCTGGCGCTGCTTTGCCAACAACTCCTCCAGACGTTGCACCAGCAGCTGTTTCTCCAGCTGGGCCACTGCGTCGTGCAGTTCCTGGGTCCAGCTGGCTTCGGTGCCGGGCAGCGTCTGTGCAGCCAATGTATGCAGCGAGGCCTGTTCCTCGCGGCCGTCGAAGTGTTCCAGCAGGGCGCCGGTGCTGATGTCCGGGCGCTGTTCGACCAGCCCCAGCAGCTCCAGCAGCAGTTCCACGCCGGGCAGGCGCAGGCCCTGGAAGTGGTGCTTGCCGCCCAGCGTCAGCGCCAGCGACGGCTGCTGCAGCAGCACGGCGATCGCGCCGCGCACCAGGCTGCGCTTGGCCACGGGCTGGATCGTCCGCTGCGGCTGGCGTTGCGGCATCGGCGTGCGTGCAGCCTGGGCGTTGCCGCCGAGCCCGGTCAGCTGCGCCAGCTGCTGCTTCATCAGGTCGCCGAAGGCGCCGTCGGGAATCTGCGCCAGCATCGGCTTGGCGCGTTCGGCCAGGCGTGCCTTGCCGTCCAGCGTGCCCAGGTTGATCTCGCGGGTCAGTTCATCGAAGAAGAACTGCGACAGCGGCGTGGCCTGCTTCAGGCGCTCGTTGAAGGCCTCGGCGCCTTCCTTGCGCACGATGGTGTCCGGGTCCTCGCCATCGGGCAGGAACAGGAAGAAGGCCTGGCGGCCATCCTTCATGCGCGGCAGCACCGACTCCAGGGCCTTCCAGCCGGCGCGGCGGCCGGCGGCGTCGCCGTCGAAGCAGAAGAACACGTCCGGCGCGTTGCGGAACAGCAGCTCGGCGTGGTCCGGCGTGGTCGCGGTGCCCAGCGTGGCCACCGCCTGGGTCACCCCGAACTGGAACAGCGAAACCACGTCCATGTAGCCCTCGACCACGATCAGCCGCTCGATCTTCTGGTTGGCCTGGCGCACCTGCCACAGGCCATACAGTTCGCGGCCCTTGTGGAACAGCGCGGTCTCGGGCGAGTTGAGGTACTTGGGGCCGTCGTCCTTCTCGAACACGCGGCCACCGAAGGCGATCACCCGGCCACGGCGGTCGAAGATCGGGAACATCACCCGGTCGCGGAACTTGTCGTAGACGTGGCCGCGGTCGTTCTTCGAGAAAAGGCCGGCGCGGTCGAGCAGCTTCATGCGGCGCTCGTCCTTGCCGAGCGCGTCGCGCAGGCCGCTGTAGCCGTCCGGCGCGTAGCCGATCTGGAAGCGCGCGCGGTTCTCTTCGTCCACGCCACGGCCATCGAGGTAACTGCGTGCCTTGTCGCTGCTTTCCAGGTTCTTCTGGAAGAACCGGGCGGCGGCATCCAGTGCCGAGTACAGCTCGCGGCTGTCGTCCTGCTGCTGGGGGCTGCGCGGGTTCTCATTGCGCGGCACGTCCATGCCCGCGCGCTTGGCCAGTTCATCCACCGCGTCGAGGAACTCGAGGCGGTCGTAGTTCATCAGGAAGCTGATCGCGGTGCCGTGCGCGCCGCAGCCGAAGCAGTGATAGAACTGCTTGGTCGGCGAGACCGTGAACGAGGCCGAGCGCTCGTCATGAAACGGGCAGCGTGCGGCGTATTCCTTGCCCTGGCGCTTCAACGGCACGCGGCTGCCCACCACCTCGACGATGTCGATGCGGGCCAGCAGGTCGTCGATGAAAGCGTCGGGGATACGGGCCATGGGCAACAGGGCAGGGCGCGGTACAGGACCACGCGACGGAACCGGGGCGGTCGGCCTAGTTTACCCCCTGTCGGGCACCTGGCTGGCGGTTGCCGGATCGATGCCGGCGGCGGCCAGGTGATGGCGCGCGCGCAGGCGCTCATCGATCACCGCGGTCATCAGCGCGCCAACGAAGAAGACCACAGTCGCGTAATAGATCCAGACCAGCGAGATCACCAGCGCGCCCATCGAGCCGTAGGCACTGCCGGGGGCCACGGTGGCGATGTAGACGCCGATGCCGTAGCGGCCCAGTGCGAACAGTGCCGAGGTGATGACGCCGCCGATGAAGGCCTGGCGCCACGCCACGCGACGGTCGGGCAGGTAGTGGTACATGAAGGCGAAGCCGACTGCATACAGCAGCAGGCTCGTGACGTACCCCAGCGCGGGGAGGATCGAGGGCAGTTGCGCGAAGGCCACCTGCAGCACCGTGGTGGCGGTCATCGACAGGATCAGCAGGAAGCCCAGGGCCAGCACCACGCCGAACGAGAACACACGCTTGCGCAGCCAGGCCTTGATGCCCTCCAGGCGCTCGCCACTGGTGCGGAAGATCAGGTTGAGCGCGTTCTGCAGCTGCGCGAACACGGCGGTGGCGCCCACGAACAGCAGCAGCGTGCTCCACAGCCCTGCCAACGAGCCGACGTCGGGCTGGTTGTCAGCGTTCTTCAGGACGGTTTCGGCCACCGTAGCCGCGCTGCTGCCAGCCACCGAGCTGATCTGGTCGATCAGCGCCTGCTGTGCCGGTGGGTACAGCGAGGCGGTCAACCACAGCAGCAGCACCAGCAGCGGTGCCATCGACAGCAGGGCGTAGAAAGAAACGGAGGCGGCCTGGGTCAGCACGTCGACGTCGATGAAGCGCTTGGCCACCGCCATCGGAAAGCTGTCCTGCAGGCGCTTGAGGTACTTGTGCAGGGACACGGGAACGTTGGGCTCGGGTTCAACCATGGGTGTGGTTGTAGCAGGCGACCAACGAAGGTGCGGTGAAGCGGGTGCATCAATGGGGTCAGAGCCCTTTCGCGTTGCGAAAGGGATCCGACCCCGTGTGCCGGATTACGCCAGCTGCTGCTTGACCAGCTTGGACACCAGGCCCATGTCGGCCTGGCCAGCGAGCTTGGGCTTCAGTGCGCCCATCAGCTTGCCCATGTCGGCCGGGCCGGAGGCGCCGGTCTCGGCGATGGCGGCCTGGATGGCGGCCACGATCTCGGCTTCGCCCATCTTGGCCGGCAGGTAGGCTTCGATGACCACGATCTCGGCGCGCTCGATCTCGGCCAGGTCTTCGCGGTTGGCCGCTTCGTACTGGCTGACCGAGTCCTTGCGCTGCTTGACCATCTTGTCGAGCACGGCGATCACGGCGGTGTCATCCAGCTCGATGCGCTCGTCCACTTCGCGCTGCTTGATGGCGGCATTGATCAGGCGGATCACGCCCAGCTTGTGCTTCTCGCCCGCCTTCATGGCGGCCTTCATGTCTTCGGTGAGCTGCTGCTTCATGCTCATGAGGAACCTCGTGGTGGTAGGTGGGGCGGGGCGGATGCCCGAACCCGGAAACGCAAAAAGCCGGCGACGCTCGCGCGTGCCGGCTTCGGCTCCATCGCGACGGGCAGGCCCGCCGCAATGAAGATGCGTCCGATCAGTACAGGCGCTGACGCTTGGTGACGTCGCGCGACGAGCGGCGCAGCTGACGCTTCACAGCAGCGGCGGCCTTGCGCTTGCGCTCCTGGGTCGGCTTTTCGTAGAACTCGCGCTTGCGGGTTTCGGCCAGCACACCGGCCTTTTCGCAAGTGCGCTTGAAGCGGCGAAGAGCAAACTCGAAGGGCTCGTTCTCGCGGACTTTGACGCTGGGCATGGAATCTCCGGGACACAGTAGAACCGGGTCACGCCCGGCGAGCCGCACATTATAGCGGCGAATCGACAAACTGCAAGCGACCAACCCTGAATACGGGCCGGCGGTTCGAAAGCAGTGAGATCTGCACGTTCCCCGAGGGGACGGCAGGGGCGTCATAATAGCAGGCATGCGAGTCCTTGGCATCGAATCCTCCTGTGATGAGACCGGCGTGGCGGTGTATGACACCGACCTGGCCGGCAGCGCAGCCCTGCGCGCCCATGCGGTCTACAGCCAGATCGCCCTGCACGCCGAATACGGTGGCGTGGTGCCCGAGCTGGCCAGCCGCGACCACGTCCGCAAGCTGCTGCCGCTGGTGCGCCAGACCCTGGCCGAAGCCGGTCTGGGTGTAGGCGACATCGACGGGGTGGCCTACACGGCCGGTCCCGGCCTGGTCGGCGCGCTGCTGGTCGGCGCCGGTGTGGCCCGGTCGCTGGCCTGGGCGCTGGAGGTACCGGCCGTCGGCGTACACCATATGGAAGGCCACCTGCTGGCGCCGCTGATGGAAGACGACCCGCCGGAAGCGCCGTTCGTGGCGCTGCTGGTGTCCGGTGGCCATACCCAGCTGGTGGCGGTGGATGCGATCGGCCAGTACCGCCTGCTGGGCGAGACCCTGGACGATGCGGCCGGCGAGGCCTTCGACAAGACTGCCAAGCTGATGGGCCTGCCGTACCCCGGTGGGCCGCAGCTGGCCAGGCTGGCCGAGCAGGGCACGCCGGGCGCGTACCGCTTCGCGCGCCCGATGACCGACCGCCCCGGGCTGGATTTCAGCTTCTCCGGCCTGAAGACCCAGGTCCTGATGGCCTGGCGCGACAGCGACCAGAGCGAGCAGACCCGCGCCGACATTGCCCGGGGCTTTGAGGACGCGGTGGTCGAAACCCTGTCGATCAAGTGCGAGCGCGCGCTGGAAGCGGCCGGGACCAACGTGATCGTGGTAGCCGGCGGTGTAGGTGCCAACAAGCGCCTGCGCGCCCGCCTGCAGCAGATGGCCGAGCGCCTCGGCGGCCGCGCCTGCTTCCCGCGGCCTGCACTGTGCACCGACAACGGCGCGATGATCGCCTTCGCCGGCGCGCTGCGCCTGCAGGCCGGCCAGCACAGCCCGCCGAAGGTGGATGTGACCCCGCGCTGGGACATGGCGACGCTGCCGGCGGTCTGATCCGGTAGCGCCGCGCCACGCCCGGCGGACGTATTACCGACGCCCTGCCAATGGCGACGCCGCCAATACCGTCGTTGCCCGCTCATGGCGCTGTAGCCACCCCAGGGTGTGCGGGCAGCGCGCATGGATCAGCCGCCCGATCGCGGCGAGGTCAGCGCCGATGTCGCGATCCAGGATGGGTTCGTGGTGGGCGATGCGGTTGCGCAGGTGACGGATGCGTCCGATATCCGCATGGATGGCTTTCCTGACGGCACTGGGATGAGCAGAGGGAGCATGCTGCAGAACCCTGCTGAGCGCGGGTATCCAAAGCGTGGAGTCGAAGCGACAGGTGAAGAGCTGCTGCCAGAACACCATCGGCAGGTTGGCGACGATCCCAGGTGTATCGGTTACGCGGCTGGCAAGTTGTTCCAGTGCCGTGCGCGGAGAAGTACTGGATGAGGTTGGCAGCCTCCGTCGGAAGGCACCATTCCAAGGCCAACGCGGACCATGCTGCCTGGCGAGCACCGCTGCAGCGGCGTTGCGGGTGACCACTTCGCACAGATGGACCGGCATCATCAGAGCACTGCACATCCGCATGTTCCACAGGTACAGGGATTCGGCTGTGACGTCGGGGCTGCAGGTCGATGCGATTCTCTCGTAAGTAGACAGACGCTCCGCTGACAACGCGCGCCGCAGTACATCGTATGGAGCCATCGTCATGTGCGGTGGTGAAGGAGGGATCGATGTTCGCGAGAGTGGGCGGCGGCGACCATCAGGGAACGTCGTTGTCCGCGCGGCTGATTTCCTGCGTTTTGCCTCGGACGAATACCTGACCTGCCCTGTCGGAATTGGCCTTGACCGGCGATCTGGTCCTTGCCTAATCTGCGTGCCTGCGCCACCGGGACTCGCGGCTGGATTTCAGCTCCCCCCGGGGACAAACGGTAGTACCAAAGGGCCCCGCTAGCAGGGCCCTTTGTCTTTTCTGGAGCCGCGTCCCTGCCAGCCGCCCACCGCCCGTTCCGGGCAGGCTCACCGCCGTGCCGTTACCATGGCTTCCTGTATTCGTGCCGGTAAGCGCAATGGACAAGGTTTTCATCGAAGGGCTGACGATCGACGCCCTGATCGGTATCTACGATTGGGAACGACGGATCCGCCAGGACCTGGTGTTCGACCTGGAAATGGGCTTCGACAACCGTCGCCCCGCGGCCACCGATGACATCGCCCATACCCTGAACTACAAGGCGGTGAGCAAGCGCCTGGAGCAGTTCGTGCGCGAGTCGGAGTTCGGCCTGGTCGAGACGCTGGCCGAGCGCTGCGCGCAGATCGTGCTGGACGAATTCGACGTGAAGTGGCTGCGCCTGAAGCTGAGCAAGCCCGGCGCGGTGCGCGGCGCGCGCGCGGTGGGTGTGATCATCGAACGCTCGCGGGACTGACCCGGTAAATCCGGCCGCTGGCCGGAAACCCCGGTAGTGCCGGCCGCTTGCCGGCAACCTTGGCAACAACGAAACAGACAGGAGACAACTGATGGTGGACGCGGTGGTGGCGGTACAGTGGCTGGAACGGCTGCAGAACACACTGGAACCCTATCCCGGCGCCTACCTGGCGTTGATGATCTCGGCGCTGCTGATCGCCGCTGGCCTGGCCAATTGGGTGACCAAGCGCATCCTGCTGCGTGGCCTGCGGCGCCTGTTGCAGCGCCTGCCAGGTGCCGAGTCCGGCCGCGGCAGCCACTTGATGCGGGTGATTTCGCGCCTGTCCAACGTGGTGCCCAGCCAGGTGATCGCCTCGGGCATCACCCTCATCCCCGACCTGCCGCCCAGCCTGGTCAACGTCATCATCAAGCTGTGCATCGTGTGGGCCGTACTGACGGTGTCGATGGCGTTCTCGCATGCGCTGGACGCGGCCAACAGCCTGTACGAGCGCAAGCCCGATGCGCGCAACAAGCCGATCAAGGGCTACCTGCAGGTGGTCAAGATCGTGGTGTTCGTGGCCGCCGGCCTGTCCATCGTCGCCACCCTGCTTGGGGTGAAGCTGGGCCCGCTGGTGACCGGCCTCGGCGCGGCCACGGCGGTGCTGATGCTGATCTTCCAGGACACCATCCTGTCGCTGGTGGCCAGCGTGCAGATCAGTGGCGATGGCCGCGTGCGCATCGGCGACTGGATCGAGATGCCCAGCCAGAACGCCGACGGCGACGTCATCGACATCGCGCTGCACACCATCACCGTGCAGAACTTCGACAAGACCATCACCACCATCCCGACCAAGAAGCTGGTGACCGAGTCGTTCAAGAACTGGCGCGGCATGCAGGAGGCCGGTGGCCGCCGGATCAAGCGCGCGCTGTACCTGGACCAGCACAGCGTCGGTTTCCTCGACGACGGCGACCTGGCCTTCCTCGGCGAATTCGCGCTGCTGCGTGACTACCTGCGTGAAAAGGAGCAGGAACTGGGGCAGTGGAACGGGCGCCTGCGCGAGCAGGGCGTGGCCGAGGTCAACAGCCGCCGGGTGACCAACCTGGGTACCTTCCGTGCCTATGTGGAGCGTTACCTGCGCAGCCATCCGGGCATCCATACCGACATGACCCTGCTGGTGCGGCAGCTGCAGCCCACCACCGAAGGCCTGCCGCTGGAGCTGTACTGCTTCACCCGCAGCACCGCCTGGAGCGAGTACGAGGCCGTGCAGTCGGACATCTTCGACCACCTGCTGGCGATTCTGCCGGCGTTCGGCTTGCGGGTGTTCCAGGCCTCCAGCGACGCCATGTTGATGGCCGGGCAGCGCCAGTTGGCCAGCTGGGAGTAAGCTGCGGTGCCCCCGGCGGGACCATACGGGCCCCGCTGTTGGCTGAAACTGAACGAAGAAACCTCTCGCCAAATGGCTCGGGATCGCTAGAATGCCGGGCTTGTAAACGTTTTCATCAAGGACTGCCGGTGGCCTCCGATCGCATCGAATCCCTCATTGCCCAGATGACCGTCGAGGAAAAGGTCGGCCAGCTGGGTGTCTTCGCGGACATGGTCCGCCCGTTCGCCCCGGACGTGAACCCGGAAGCCAACGTGCGCAATGCCGACCAGGTGCTGCAGCAGGTGCGCGAGGGCAAGGTCGGCTCGCTGTTCAATGGCGTGGGCGCCGAGTTGGGCCGCCGCATCCAGCAGGTCGCCACCGAGGAGAGCCGCCTGGGCATCCCGGTGATCCTGGCCGCCGACGTCATCCACGGCATGCGTACCGTGTTCCCGATCCCGCTGGGCGAGGCCGCCAGCTTCGAGCCGGACCTGGCCGAGCGCACCGCGCGCGCCACCGCCATCGAAGCCACCGCTGCCGGCCTGCACTGGACCTATGCCCCGGCCGTGGACATCGCCCGCGACCAGCGCTGGGGCCGTGGCGCCGAAGGCGCCGGTGAGGACGTGGTGCTGGGTTGTGCGTTCGCCGCCGCCCGCGTGCGTGGCTTCCAGGGCAGCGACCTGCGCGCCGCCGATTCGCTGCTGGCCACGCCGAAGCACTTCGCCGCCTACGGCGCGGTGATGGCCGGCATGGAATACAACATGGTGGACATCTCGCCGCAGACCCTGCGCGATGTGCACCTGCCGCCGTTCAAGGCCGCCTTCGAGGCCGGCGCGATTACGGTGATGTCCTCGTTCAACGACATCAACGGCGTGCCGGCCAGCGCCAACGCCGAACTGCTGACCGATATCCTGCGCGGCGAGTGGAAGTTCCCGGGCGTGGTGATCTCCGATTACACCGCCGACATGGAGCTGGTCGCGCACGGCTACGCCGCCGACGACCGCGATGCCACCGCCAAGGCGTTCACCGCCGGCCTGGACCTGAGCATGCAGAGCGGCTTCTACGCCGAGCACCTGCCGGGCCTGGTCGAGAGCGGCGAAGTGCCGATGGCGGTGCTGGATGAAGGCGTGCGCCGCATCCTGTGGCTGAAGGAAACCATCGGCCTGTTCGACGACCCGTACCGTTCGCTGGACCCGGCGCGCGAAGCGGATACCTCGCATATCGCCGCGCATGATGAACTGTCGCGCGATGCCGCGCGGCGTTCGATCGTGCTGCTGAACAACCGTGACAACGTGCTGCCGTTGCAGAAGACCGGGCAGAAGATCGCGCTGATCGGCCCGTTCGTGCAGGACCGCGAGAACATCGAAGGCTGCTGGACGCTGTTCGGCGACAAGCAGCGTTACGTGGATCTGGAAACCGGCGTGCGTGCCGCCATCGGCGACGAAGCGCTGCTGGAAATCGTGCCGGGCTGCGAACTGGAAGCCGCCATTCCGGGTGGTACCGAAGCGGCGGTGGCTGCCGCGCTGCGCGCCGATGTGGTGGTGCTGGCGCTGGGCGAACCGCAACGCTACAGCGGTGAAGCACAGTCGCGTGTGGAGATCACCCTGCCGCCGGCACAGCAGGCACTGGCCGAGGCTGTGGCGATGACCGGCAAGCCGCTGGTGGTGCTGCTGCGCAATGGCCGCGCGCTGGCGCTGCAGGGCGCGGTGCGCAATGCACAGGCCGTGGCGGTGACCTGGTACCTGGGCACCCAGACCGGCCATGCCGTGGCCGATGTGCTGTTCGGCGACTACAGCCCGTCCGGTCGCCTGCCGGTCAGCTTCCCGCAGGTGTCCGGCCAGCAGCCGTACTTCTACAACCACCCGCGTACCGGTCGACCGGAACTGCCGACCATGTCGGAGTTCAAGGCCCGCTGGCGCGAGATTCCGAACGAGCCGCTGTACCCATTCGGCCACGGCATCGGCTACACCACCTTCGCCTACGGCGTGCCGCAGCTGAGTACGGCACAGCTCGGCTGGGACGACACGCTGACCATCACCACCACGCTGACCAACAGCGGTGATGTGGCCGGCGAGGAAGTCGTGCAGCTGTACATCCACGACCGCGTGGCCAGCCGCGTGCGTCCGGTGCGCGAACTGAAGGACTTCCGCAAGGTGGCACTGCAGCCGGGCGAGTCGACCGACGTGGTGTTCACCCTGACCCGCGAGCAGTTGGCGTTCACCGGCCGCGATGGCGTGCTGCGTGCCGAACCGGGCCAGTTCGACCTGTGGGTCTGCGCCTCGTCGGCCGCCGGCGAAGCCGTGCAGTTCGAACTGCTGAAGGCCTGATCAGAAAAAGGGGACGGAGGGGATTAAGTCGTTTGTGCCACTAACGACTTAATCCCCTCCGTCCCCTTTTTGTTGCCGTCACTGTGGCGGCGCTACCATCGGGCTCCCTGTTTCGATGGAGTGCGCGTATGCGCCGGATGGCTTGTCTGATTCCCGCCCTGTTGCTGGCCGCCTGTTCGCAGCCG
>NZ_LEKR01000045.1:0-34954 GCF_001580555.1 Stenotrophomonas sp. DDT-1 | reverse complement strand
GAGCGACTCGGCCAACTCCACGGCTTGGTGCTTGAACTCATCGGTGTAGCTACGACGGGTGATACGGGACATAAGGGACCTCCAAGTGCGATCAAAGTATCGCTTCTTGGCGTCCGCTGACGGGGGGGCCAGATCAATCCGCGCCATGGATGGCGCGGCTAAGCCCCCATGGGTGAGGGCGCTTCGCTTGCGAAGCATTGCTTCGCAAGCGCCCGAACGCCCAGCCGCCAGCGGCTGGGCCGGACTGGGGGTTCACGGCGTCCCCCGCGCACCCACCTCGCCCGGCCAAGCGCGGCTCGTGCTTTCGCGCTCCGCCACGAGGGGCTCAGCCGTTGGCCTTCGCCTTCGCTTCTCGCGCCGCCTGCTGCTCGACCAGGGTCAGTGCCACGTTGTCGCGCAGGTACGCCGGCTCGACCTTCTCCGGTGCGATCGCCTCGCCACGCGCGAACGCCGGCACGGCCAGTGCCAGCACGTCCGACGCCCGCGGCAATGCCGCAGCATCGAAACCGCGCAGGCCACTGCCCAACTGTGCCACCAGCGCGCCGTCGGCCGCGCCGAAACCGGTACCGACACCGTAGGCCGACATTCCTTCCGGCAACGTCACCCCGGAAGGGGCGCAGACGCGCTCGGCATCCTGCACGAACGGCAGGCCGTCCACGCGTTCGAAGCGCGCGACATAGAGTTCGCCCATCCGGGCATCGATTGCCGACAGGATCTGCGTTTCTTCCACCGGTGCCCGCAGCGCCAGCACCTGCAGCGTCGAAACCGGCAGCAGCGGGCGGTCCAATGCCAACGCGATGCCCTGGGCGATGGCGATCGCCAGGCGCACACCGGTGAACGCCCCCGGGCCGCGACTGAGCGCGATGCCATCGAGCTGGCGACGGCTGATGCCGGCTTCGGCCAGCAGCGCCTCGGCCCATGGCAGGCTCAGGTCGGCATGCCGGCGCGGGGCGATCTCGAAGCGTTCCAGCACCTGCCCATCGACATGCAGGGCAACGGAGCAGGCTTCGGTGGCGGTTTCAAAGGCGAGCAGTTTCATCAGATCAGGTCAGAACAGGGGGAACGTGGCACCGGGAGCCGGCTCCGGGCCCGGCGCAACAGCGGCCGGGTCAGCCGCATCATCAGCCACGGGCAGCCATTGTGGCGTAAAGAAGGCCTGCACATCGGCCAGGCTGCGGGTGCGGCGGAAGGGTGGTAGTGAATCCAGGAAGACCCGGCCATAGCCACGGTTGAGCAGGCGCGGATCGCACAGGACCAGCACGCCACGGTCGCTTTCGCTGCGGATCAGGCGACCGACACCCTGCTTCAGTGCGATCACCGCCTGCGGCAACTGTTCGTCGCGGAACGGATTGCCGCCCTGGCTGCGGATCGCCTCCAGGCGTGCCTCGTACACCGGATCGTCCGGTGCCGCGAACGGCAGCTTGTCGATCATCACCACACTCAGCGCTTCGCCGACCACGTCCACGCCCTCGCGGAAACTGGCCGAGCCCAGCAGCACGCCATTGCCCGATTCACGGAAGCGCTGCAGCAGCGTCGCGCGCGGTGCCTCACCCTGCACGAACAACGGCCATGGCCCGTCGCGCAGTGCTTCGGCCGCTTCGCGCAATGCACGGTGCGAGGCGAACAACAGGAATGCCCTGCCCTGCGATGCCTGCAGCACCGGCCGAAGGGTCTGGATCAGCGCGGTTCCGAAGCCCCGTGCAGCCGGATCAGGCAGGCCTTCCGGGAGGTAGCACAACGCCTGCTCGGGCCAGTTGAACGGACTCGGCTGGACCAGGGTATGCGGATCGTCCAGGCCCAGGCGCGTGGCGATGTGGTCGAATCCATTGCCCACGGTCAGCGTGGCCGAGGTGAAGATCCATGCCGCGCGGCTGCGCTCGCGATGCTCGCGCAGCGGGCCGGACACATCCATCGGCGTGCGCTGGCAGCGGAAACCCCGCGGCGTGAGTTCGTACCAGAGCACATCGGTGGCACTGGCGTGGTCCGCCGGATCGGCATCGAAATCGAGGGTGGGTTCATCATCGCCCAGCCAGCGCTGCAACCGCGACACCGCCTCGCGCGCCCGCGCATGGCAGGCGTCCAGACCCGCCGCCGATTCGCGCAGCGGCTGAAGTGCCTGCTCCAGCGCCACCAGGCCGGCCATCACCGTATCGAAACCGTCGCGGACCTGTGGCATGGCCAGCGCACGCCACTGCGTACCCCGCGGCGGGAGCCCCTCCATCGCCGAACGCAACGCCAGCAACGCCTGTTGCAACTGGTCGACCGGCTCCTGCAGCGCCGATTGTGCGCCCCCTACGCCGCGCGCTTCAGCCAGGCAGTCGCGACCCAGTTCCTGCCATGGGCGCATGCCGAAACCTTCGCCGAAGAACTGCGCTGCCAGTTCGGGCAGCTGGTGTGCCTCGTCGATGACAAAGGCCTGCGCCCCCGGCAGCAACTCGCCGAAGCCGTCCTGTTTCAGTGCCAGATCGGCCAGCAGCAGGTGGTGGTTGACCACCACCACGTCGGCGGCCTGCGCACGCTGCCGTGCGCGCACCACGAAGCAGTCGTCCCAGAATGGGCAATCGGTGCCCAGGCAATTGTCGACAGTGGAGGTGACCATCGGCAGCAGCGGCGAGTCATCGGCCAGGCCCTCCAGTTCGGCGATGTCACCGAACTCCGAGCGGCCGGACCACGCCAGGATGCGCTGGAACTGCGCGGCCTGTTCGGGACTGGAAAACCGCGGCTCGCCCCGCGCCTGCTGCAGTCGGTAGCGGCACAGGTAGTTCGCGCGCCCCTTCAGCAGCGCGGTGCGCAGGCCGACGCCCAGCGCCTGGCGCACGCGCGGCAGATCGCGGTGGTAGAGCTGGTCCTGCAGCGCGCGGGTACCGGTGGAGATGATGGTGCGCAGCCCGGACAGCAGCACCGGCACCAGATAAGCGAAGGTCTTGCCGGTGCCGGTACCGGCCTCGGCCAGCAGCAGGTCCCGCTGCTGCAGCGCGTCGGCAATGGCTGCGGTCAGGTGCAGCTGTGCCGGACGCGGGACGAAGGCATCCAGGTGCGAGGCGAGCGCGCCGCCTTCGCTGAGGGCTTCGCGGCTGGCATGGACAAGGTCGGACATCAGAGGGAAAGGATACCCGGCCGGGCGCTGCCCGGCACCCGTTTCAAGCCGGAGCGCAGGCAAAGGCAACAGCAACAGCGTGGTTCATGGCTCTGGGTTGCTGCGTGTTTGGCGGGGCGGGAGGGGCAGGCAGGACACGCCGTAAACCCGTCCATGGGGGCTCGATGGCGCCTTGCTCGTGTGCGCTGTCCTGCGCACACGGCAAGACCGGGGTTGGGCGTCCTGCCCAACCCGCCCGAGGCGTGCCTCGGGCCCATGGCGCCAACGGTCCTGCCTGCCCCTCCCGCCCCGCCTTCGACAGTTTCTCGGTGACGGATGGACGTGCTTCGTGGCGTCGCGCTTGCTCGACTGGATTCAGAAGCGGTGGGTCGAACGGAAACAAGAAGGGGTCGGATCCGTTTTCCTGCGGAAAACGGATCCGACCCCACAACGAGTGCGCGCAGCGCGCGACCCGCTTTTGATTTTCTTTTTCTCTTCCGTGGCTGGCAGCACACGGAAACTGTCAGGGGCCGGGCGGGTGGGCTGCGCAGGGGCGTGAGCCGCATGGATGCGGCGACCGAGCTTACATGGACGTACTTGCAGCGTCCCCTGCGCAGCCCACCCGCCCGGCCCAATCACATGACCCGCATTTTGCGGCCAGCCACGAGGGGCTGCGCCGTTGGCTGGAAACTCAGTACCGCTTGATCCCCGGCACCGTGCAGCCTTCAATCTGCGCATGCGCCGACACCGCGTTCTCCTTCTCACCGCGCGCCAGCCGCGACTGCTCGATCGTCGCCCAGTGCCGGCGGCACAGCGGCCCGGTCTTCGAGCCCAGATCCACGGCCTTGCGCGCGAACGTCTCCGCCTGTGCCCACTGCCCCTGCAGCAGCGCCAGTTCGGCACGCTCCTGCAGCACCGCCGGGTCACCAGCCACGATCTCCAGCGCATGGTCCAGGCTGCTGGCGGCACCGGCGAGATCGTTGGCTTGGCGCTGCGCCTGTGCGGCCAGCCTCAGGTCTTCCACCTGCGAATCACGCAGCGGCTGCACCGACAGTTCCTTGTCGTCCGGACCCGCTGCAGCATCCACGGCCGCCAGGCGCTGCGCCGGCGTGGTGGTATCGACCGGCTTGACTACCGGCGGCGCGCTGCTCACGCAAGCGGCCAGGGCCAGACTTAGGCCGGTCAGGGCCAGGGGCTGCAGCAGGGTTCGCATGTTCATCGGCATCATCGGCTCGGGGGAGGAGTGGTGGCGGCAGGTTCGGCGGGTGCTTCCGGCTTGCGGTCCAGGCCGAACCAGCTGCGCCAGCCACCGCCCTCGCCTTCAGCCTCGCCCTGCCCCTCGGGCGACGCGGCCGGCGCGCACGGCGCATAGGCAGGCGCATAGCCCACCACGAACGGGAAACGACGCGCGCCGGGGCAGCCTTCATCGGTGCTGTTGAGACCGGTGGGAGCCACCGGCTGCCAATCCAGGCCCTTGTTGCTGACCCGCAATGGGGCACTCGGCAGGCGTTGGAAGATGCCCGACCAGACCCGCATCGCGCCAGTGGCGCCATACAGGCCGGCCTGCTGGTTCTGATCGTTGCCGATCCAGATCACCGCCAGGTGGTCGCCGGTGTAGCCGGCATACCAGCTGTCACGGCCATCGTTGGTGGTGCCGGTCTTGCCGGCTGGCTGCAGACGGCCGAGGCCATCAGCATTGAGCCGCTGCGCGGTACCACTGGCGACGACCTGCTGCAGGCCGACACTGATCAGGTTGGCGGCAATCGAATCGCCTTCCTGTGCCGGTGCCGGGGTCTTGTCGTAGCGCTTGAGCAGCTTGCCCTGCGGATCGAGCACGCCACGCACGGCGTGCAGCGGCTGGATCTCACCCCCGGACGCGAGGAACTGGTACAGCTGCGCCATCGCATACGGGCTCTGGTCGGTCGAGCCGAGGATCACCGCCGGATTGGCCTCGGCCTTGATGCCGGCCAGCACATGGATCAGCTGGGTCACGCGCTCGGGGCCGACCTGCATGCCCAAGCGCACCGTCGCCTGGTTGTACGAATGCGCCAGCGCATCGATCAGGCGCACCGTGCCGTGGCTGCGGTTGTCGGCGTTGCCGGGGCTCCAGTTGCGGCCGCGGCCGAGCTGCACCGTCACCGGCGAATCATCGACCCAGCTGGCCAGCGAATAGCGGTCCGGCTGCGCCAGGGCCAGCAGGTACACGAACGGCTTGAGCAGCGAACCGACCGGGCGCTGCGCCTCGATCGCACGATTGAAGCCGACCTCGGACACCTCACGGCTGCCGATCACCGCCAGCACGTCGCCGTTGTGCACGTCGGTCAGCACCATGCCTGCCTGCAGTTCAGGGCGACGCTGGTTTTCCAGCGACTTGATGGTGCGGGTCACCGCGCCTTCGGCATAGGCCTGCGCGGACGGCGACATGCCGGTCATCACGCTCAGGCCCGCGCCCTGCAGCGCAGATTCCGGATAGTCATGCGCAAGCTGCCGGCGGACCAGGTCGACGTAGGCGGGGAAGCGGTTGGCTGCCACCAGGCCCGGTGTCTTGGGCACACCCAACGGAGCCTTCAGCGCGCGCTGGTACTCGGCATCGTCGATCAGCGTGGCCTCGTGCAGCTTGCCCAGCACGAAGTTGCGGCGATCCAGCGCACGTTCCGGGTTGCGCCGCGGGTCGTAGAAGGACGGCCCCTTGACCAGGCCGATCAGCATGGCGATCTGCTCGGTCTCCAGCGACTGCAGGTCACGCCCGAACCAGAATTCGGCGCCGGAGGACATGCCATGGATCGCCTGGCTGCCGCGCTGGCCCAGGTACACCTGGTTGAGATACGCCTCGAAAATCGTGCGCTTGTCGTAGCGCGCCTCCATGATCAGCGCGTACAGCACCTCATTGAACTTGCGGGTGAGCGTCTGCTCCTTGCCGATGCCAAGCAGGCCGCTGCGGGCCAGCTGCTGGGTGAGCGTCGAAGCGCCCTGGCGGCTCTGGCCACCGGAACGGATCGTCACCCACACCGCGCGCGCGATGCCGGACAGGTCGATGCCGTGATGGCGGTTGAAGTCCTTGTCTTCCACTGCCTGCAGGCCGGTCACCAGCAGGTCCGGCGCCTCGTCCATGCGGATCAGGCGGCGTTCTTCCTGCTTCTGGCCGTACAGCGTGGCGATGCGCGCCGGATCCAGCCGCGCGGCCTTCAGTGCCTTGCGGCTGTCGGCATCGCGCAGCGAGGCCACGCCGCCATCGGCCAGCGACAGCTCCACCCGGCGCGGCGCCACCCGGCCATCGACATCGTTGTAGCCACGACTGGAGATCACAAAGCGACCGCCGTTCACCGCATAGGTGGCCGGCTCCTTGCCCTGGCCGTCATCACGATAGGCGGAGGCGGCCAGTTCGGTCTTCAGCGTGGACGCATCCATCGCCTTGCCGGGGGTTAGCACCAGCGGGCGCGCATACACGCGCGTCGGGATCTGCCAGCGCAGCTCGCCGAAACGCTGGGTCACCTGCTGGTTCAGGTACAGCGTATAGGGAATGAGGAAACCCAATCCCAACGCGACCGCAGCCATGCTCCAGGTGATCAGCCGGCGCCGCCACAGCGGACCGCTGTCCTGCGGGTCGTCGTCGAAATCGTCGATGTCGTCGGAATCGTAGCGTCGGGGCACGGGAATGCGAGAATGTAGGGTCTGGCGAGTCTACCCCAGCCACTGCGGCTGGCGAGTTCTCCCGGGTTCCCCTGCTTAAGCTGGAGTTGCAACCGGATGGCGATGTCCCTGGCCGAGATCCGATACCTGATCAACCGCCTGTCGGGCCTGGCCCGCCGGAGCCTGGCAAGCCTGCGCACCCGCGGGTGGCGGGCCACCTGGCAACGCATCCGCGTGCACACCCAGCGCGCCGTTCCCGCGCCGCGCACGCCGCTGTTCCTGCCGCCAGCACAGGCTTTCGCTCCCTTCACGGTGCCGTTCAGCGAGTCGCCGGAGGTAAGCATCGTCATCCCGGTCTACAACCACGTCGACCACACCCTGGCCTGCCTCCGCGCCCTGGCGGCACACCCGCCCGCAGCCGCGTGCGAGATCCTGGTGGTGGATGACGGCAGCAGCGACGCCACCGCGCAGTGGATGCCGCAGGTGGCGGGGTTGCGCTATGAGGTGCGTGCGCACAACGGCGGCTTCATCGAAGCCTGCAACGAGGGTGTATCGCGCGCACGCGGCCGCTACGTGGTGCTGCTCAACAACGATACGGTGCCGCAGCCGGGCTGGCTCGACGTCCTGCTGGACACCTTCGGCAGCGTCCCCGACGCCGGCCTGGTCGGCAGCCAGCTGCTGTATCCCGATGGCCGCCTGCAGGAATCGGGCGGAGTGATCTTCGCCGATGGCAGTGGCTGGAGCTATGGCCGCTTCGAGGCCGCTGACGACCCGCGCTTTGCCAGCCTGCGCGACGTCGACTATTGCTCCGGTGCGGCGCTGATGCTGCCGCGTGCCCTCTGGCAGCAGCTGGACGGCTTCGATACCCGCTACAAGCCAGCGTACTACGAGGACACCGACCTGGCCTTCCGCGTGCGTGCACAGGGCCTGCGCGTGCTGGTGCAGCCGGCCAGCCGGGTGATCCACGACGAGGGCACCAGCAACGGCACCGACACCGGCAGCGGGGTGAAGGCCTACCAGGTGCGCAACCAGGCCATCTTCGCCGCCCGCTGGGCCACCGAGCTGGCCCGCCATCCGGCGGTGGGCGAAGTGCCGTCGCCGGCGCTGCTGCTGCGTGGCCGACGCCAGGTGCTGATCCTGGACGAGGAAGTACCGCAGCCCGATCGCGATTCCGGGTCGCTGCGCCAGGTCAATCTGATCCGCCTGCTGCTGCAGGGCGGTGCCCACGTGGTATTCGTCCCGACCCGGCGCGAGCATGCCGGCGCGGCGACCGAGGCGCTGCAGCGGATGGGCGTGGAAGTCTGGTACGCCCCCTTCCTGGACGGTGTGGCCGGCTGGCTGCGCAGCCATGGGTCGCGTTTCGACGTGGCGATGCTGGTGCGCCACCACGTCGCCCACGAGTGCCTGCCCCTGCTCAAGCGCTATGCGCCGCAGGCACGAACCGTGTTCGACACGGTCGACCTGCACTACCTGCGCGAACGCCGCGGTGCCGAAGTGGCGGGTGATGCGGCTCTGCTGCGCGCAGCAGAACGCACCCGCAGCAGTGAATTGGCAGTGATGGAGCAGTGCGACATCACCGTGCTGGTGAGTGCGGCCGAACGGGAGCAGCTGCAGGCCGATGCGCCACGGGTGCGGGTGGAGCTGATCTCCAACCTGCACGAGGTTGCCGGCGCCGGCGCCGTCTACGAGCAACGACACGATCTGGTGTTTGTCGGTGGCTTCCGCCATCCGCCGAACCTGGACGGGATGGAGTGGTTCATCGGCGAGGTCTTCGCCCACATCTGCGCCCGGCTGCCGGAGGTACGCCTGCACTGCATCGGCGCCGCGGCGCCGGAATCGTTGCTGGCACTGGCCGCACGCCACCCCGGCGTGCAGATGCACGGCTTCGTCGAGGACATCACGCCCTACATGGACGGCGCGCGCATTGCCATCGCACCGCTGCGGTTCGGTGCCGGCGTGAAAGGCAAGATCAACCTGAGCATGGCCCATGGCCAGCCGGTGGTCGGTACCACCTGCGCCGTGGAAGGCATGCACCTGCATCCCGGCCAGGACGTGCTGGTGGCCGATGACGCTGCCGGTTTCGCCGATGCGGTGGTCCGCCTGTACCAGGACCCGCAGCTGTGGCAGCAATTGTCCGATGCCGGCCTGGCCAACGTTGCCGAACATTTCTCACTCGATGCCGCCCGTGCGACCGTGCAGCGGGTGTTCTTCGCCTAGTCCGCCCGTCCACCGGCGCGGCGCAGGCGATCTTCAAACGCCGGCAGTTCGGCCAGGTCCGGCTGCAGCAACCGCGCCTGTTCGGCGGCATGCGCGGCGAAGGCCAGGTCACCGTTACCGAGCCGCTCGCTGCCGATCGCCAGCCAGCGCTGGGCCAACCGCAGCCGCGCCGAGGGCAGTCCGGCTGCGGTCGGTGACAGGGTCTGCCAGGCCTGCAGGCAGGCGCCTGCCGCCTGCACGCGGTTCTGCCGCAGATTGTCGTCGAAGCAGCGTCGGCTGGCGGGCAGCAAGCGTGCGGCGGCTGCCTTCACCCGCGCATCGCGGGGAGCCAGCGACTGGGCTTCGCGCAACGCGTCGAACGCGCTGTGCCCGGGTGGGCTGATCCACTGCCCCGCGCGCTCGGCACGTTCGATCTTCCGCAGGTGGTCGCGAAGCTGGCGTTCGCGCTGCGCCGTGCTGACCGCGGGCTGCTGCAGAGCCCGCTGCGCCTGCTGCGCGCGCTGCAGGCGCTGCGCCAGTTGTTGCCGGACTGCCTGCGAAGCCCCCAGCTCCGCCGCCAGGGCCGCATCACGTTGCGCCGCATCGAACTGGAAGTCGTCGGCGGACTTCTGGCTGCGTGCAACCACTGCCTGCAGGGTCTGCTCACGCCCGCGCTGCGCATTGGAATCATCGGCGGCCACCACCAGCACCGCCTGGAAACCCTGGGCCGCAGCTTCCAGCTGCTGCCGTCGCAACGCACGCTGCGCCTGCCGCAGGCGCCGGTCGGCCGCGCGCGCGAGGGCCTCCTCGCTCGCCGGCAGATCGGCATGACCGGCATCGAACTGACGGGCACGACGCAGGAGCGCGGCCGCCTCGGCCAACTCCCCTCGCTCTGCCAGCGTGCGTGCCTGCAGCAGCAGGTCGCTCAGCGCATCTTCGCGCCCTTCCAGCGCCGGCAGGTTGTCCGGCTGCAGGGCCAGGATGCGCTGGAACAAGGGCAACGCACTGCTGTCGCCGTCATCCAGGCGTCCGGCCGCGAACGCGTTACGCGCCTGCGCCAACAACGCACCAATACCGGCTCCGGCGCTGCGTCGCGCCTGCAACTGGCGGGCGACCGCATCGGCGTCGCCCTGCGGCACCTGCAGCTCACGGGCCAGTGCCAGGGCCTGCGCGCTGCCGTCCAGGTCATCCGCCTGCAGGCGATCGCGCGCCTGTTGCAGCGCTGCCGCGCCGGTATTGGCCAGGCCCTGGCGCGCCTGCGGGCGATCACCGTCCAGCGCCAGCGCCGCCTGGTAGCGCTCGCGCGCACCACTGCCATCGGCATCGCTCAGGCGCCCAGCCGCCAATGCACGATCCCCCTCGGCCAGCAGCTGTTCGATCTGCGGCTCATCCCAGAACCAGTCTGCCAACGGCTTGCGCAGCAGGACCAGCAGCACGAACACGGCCAGCGCTGCGAGCAGCGCCCAGCGCCAGATCCGGCGCGCATGGCGCGCCTGCAGCCACCACCAACGCCCCTCGCGACGGACACGGTCCAGCGCAGGATGTTCAGCGCCATGCGGGCGATGCGGGGGCTCGCGTTCCATGCGTGCAGGGTAGCCGGGGCAGCGTGAAGCTCAGCCGAGGCGACGCGCCTCGCTCACGCCCGGCAGCGCATCGAGCTTGCCCAGCAGCGTCGACAACTGCCCGTAGTCACTGACCTTCAGGCGCAGCCGCAGATGGGCACGGCCACTGTTGCGCACGTTGTCACTGTGGATGTCGAGCACGTAGGCGTCTTCCTGGGCGATCAGGTTGGTGATGTCCTTCAGCAGCCAGCGGCGATCGACCGCATCGACCACGACGTCCACCTCGTAGCCGCCTCCGGCCTGGCCCCATTCCACCGGCAGGATGCGCTGCGGGCTGCTGGCCGCCAGCCGGGCCAGCGCGGCGCAGTCTGCACGATGCACGGTGACACCCCGGCTTCGGGTCAGGTAGCCGACGATCGGCTCGCCGGCCACCGGCTGGCAGCAGCGTGCCAGCTGCACCAGCAGGTTGCCTACGCCCTGCACGGTGAACTTGGACTTGCCCAGGTTCTCGCGGCGCGCGGTCGGCCGCGGCAGGGCCGGTGCGGGTGCGGGCTGGCTGGCGGCACGCTCCGCCTCCAGCAGCGCACGGCTGACCTGGTTCGGGCCGGTATCGCCCAGCGCCACCTGGATGTACAGGTCATCGACGCTGTCGGCATGGAACTTCTTCGCCGCCACAGCCAGGTCCGCGTGCTGCAGGCCCAGCCGCTTCAGCTCGCGCTCGAGCAGCTCGCGACCGGCCTGCACGTTGCGCGCGCGATCCAGCTTGTGGAACCAGCTGCGCACCTTCTCGCGCGAGCGGTTGCTGGCCAGGAAGCCGTTGGCCGGCATCAGCCAATCGCGGCGCGGATCGGCCTCCTTGCCGGTCAGGATCTCGACGCGGTCGCCGCTGCGCAGGCGGTAGGTCAGCGGCACGATGCGGCCGTTGACCTTGGCGCCGCGGCAGCGGTGGCCCACCATGGTGTGCACCTGGTAGGCGAAATCGAGCGGCGTGGCGCCCTGCGGCAGGTCCAGCACCTCGTCCTTCGGGCTCAGCGCATAGACCCGGTCCTCGGTCAGCTCGGCATCAAGCGCCCCGGCCAGTTCATTGCCCTGCCCGTCCTGCGCCTGTTCCAGCAGCTGGCGCATCCAGGTGATCTTGCGGTCGAAGGACTTCTCCGCGCCCTTGCCACCTTCCTTGTACTTCCAGTGCGCGGCCACGCCCAGCTCGGCCTGCGAGTGCATTTCATGGGTGCGGATCTGCACTTCGATGGTGCGACCTTCCGGGCCGACCACGGCGGTATGCAGCGAGCGATAGTCGTTGGCCTTCGGGCGTGCGATGTAATCATCGAACTCGCTCGGTACCGGTGCCCACAGCGCGTGCACCACGCCCAACGCGGCATAACAGGCGGCAACGTCGTCGACCATCACGCGCACCGCACGGATGTCATACAACTGGTCGAAGGCCAACCGCTTCTTCTGCATCTTCCGCCAGATGCTGTAGATGTGCTTCGGGCGGCCGCTGACTTCGGCCTTGATGCCCTGGGCGACCAGCTCGCGCGACAGCACCTTCTTGACGTTCTCGACGTAACGCTCGCGGGCGATGCGGGTTTCATCCACCTCGCGGGCGATGCGGCGGTAGGTTTCCGGTTCCAGGTGGCGGAACGCCAGGTCCTCCAGCTCCCACTTCAGCTGCCAGATGCCCAGCCGGTTGGCCAGGGGCGCGTGGATGTCGCGGGTCAGCTGGGCCAGCGCGCGCCGCTGCTCCTCGTCCAGCTTGTCGGCCGCACGCATCCTCGCGAGCTGCCGTGCCAGCAGGATCGGCACCACGCGCAGGTCGCGGATGATCGCCAGCAGCAGCCGGCGCAGGCCCTCACTGTTGCGCCCCGCCTCACGGCCGGCATGCAGCGCCCACACCGGATCGGCCGCATCCTGGCCATCCAGCAGGCCGGTCACCGCCGCCTTGTGGTTGCCCAGCGGTAGCTGGTCCAGGCTGGCGCGCAGGCCCGGCAGGTCGAACAGCAATGCGGCCACCACCGCGCCTTCGTCGGCCGAGAGCATCGCCAGCGCATCGAGGGTATCGCCCAGCACCGACCAGCTGGCACGCATCTGGTGGTCGCAATCCGGCGCTTCCCAATGCTCACGCAGGGCCTGGCGCAGCGGAGCAGGCAGCACCGCTGCCGAGGGACGGTTCAACAAGGCATCCAGGCCGGGGACGGAAGCGCGGTTCACAGCATCGAGCAGGCAAGACAGAGGCCCCTACACTAGCGCCGGCGCCGTTCAGGGACAATCACTGCACCCACCATCACCCGGCATGAAGACATGCCGCTACACTCGCCCACACACCCAGGAGAGACCCGCCATGCCTTCGATTGCCCCGCGCGTCCGTCCACGGCTGCTGGCCTGTGCCGCCGTGCTGCTGTCCCTGTCCGCGCCTGCGCTGGCCCAGCGCGTGGTGGAGGGCGACCTGCAGCAGCAGATGTCGCCCTCCGAGTTCAAGGCCGCCGGGCTGGACAAGCTCAGTGCCGGTGAACTGGCCACGCTCAACCGCTGGCTGCAGGGCAAGGTCGAGGCGGCCACCACCCAGGCCGTCGCCGCAGCGCGCGAAGAAGGCCGCCAGGAAGTGATCAAGAAGAACCGCGGCTTCCTGGACTTCGGCAGCAGCGAACCGATCGAAAGCAACCTGCAGGGTGAATTCCGTGGATTCGGCCAGGGCCGCCGCTACGTGCTGCAGAACGGCCAGGAGTGGGAGCAGATAGACGCCACGCACTATTCCGGTGGCCGCAAGGACGCCCCGCGCGTCAGCATGCGCCCAGGGGTGATGGGCGCCTGGTATATGAAGGTGGACGGGGTAAACGTGCAGCCGAAGGTTCGCCGCACCAAGTAACGTCCGGGCATTCCGGCCGTGCCGGCTCCCTGCCCGGCCGGCCACGGTCGCCCGAGGGGGCGATCTGGGCGCGCTCAGGCCTGGCGCAATGCAGCCACGCGCTGCGCCAGCTTCTTCGCCGAGATACCGGTGCGTGCCCCCAGCTCCTGCGCGAACAGCGATACCCGCAGTTCTTCCAGATCCCAGCGCAGCGCCTGCCATTGCGGGCGATCACGCAGGCCCTGCTGCTCGCCCGCCGCCAGTGCTTCCAGGAACGGATGCAGTTCCAGCATGCGCGCCTGGTCGCGCGGCGGATCACGCTTGGCACGTTCGGTGCGCAGGATCATCGCCTTCAGGTAACGCGGGTACTGCGCCAGCGCGTCGGCCGGCGTGTCGCGCAGGAAGCCGGGGTGGATCAGCCCGGCCAGCTGCGCTTCCATGTCGTCCAGGTTGCCGCGCGCCCAGCCCATCAGCGGCGCCTCCAGCATCGGCTTCAGCTCCGCCACCAGCGCCAGGATGGATTCGGCCAGCTTCAGCCGCGACATCGCCTCGCCAAACAGGGCCTTGGCGGCATGCTCGCGGCGCTGCTCGAAGGCCGCCGCATCACGGATGTCTTCCAGGCCCTCGGCCAGCACCGCGTTCATCGCTGCATCGACCAGGTCACCACGCAGGCGCTCCTGCGATTCGATCGCGGCATACAACAGGCCGGTCTTGGCACCGACCGGCAGCTGCTTGCGTGCCTGCTTCACCTTGTCGGCCAGGGCGATCTCCAGCAGGCGGCGCACGCCCAGCGGATGGGCGTCCTGCGCCTGCTGGCGGTCGGCGAAGATGCGCAGCGCCACGCTGTCGCCCTCGTCCAGCAGCGCCGGATAGGCCGGCACGCCGGCTTCACCGGGTACCTGCAGCGGAATCGGCGTGGCCGGGAACGTGCGCAGGCCGTCAGCCGCCATCTCGCGCCCGGCACGCGCGGCGAAGGCATCGCCAGCACGGCCACCGAATTTCGCGCGCAGCGCTTCCAGATCACGCGAGGTGGCCAGCACCTTGCCCTGTTCGTCGCGCAGCCGCAGGTTCATGTGCAGGTGTGGCTCGATCGAACCCGGCTCGAAATCCAGTGCGGTCACCGTCGCGCCGGTCGCACGTGACAGGAAACGCGCCAGCTCGCCGGTGATGGCATCGGCGCTGGGCTGCGGGAAGGCCTCGTAGAACGCGCGACCGAAGTCCGGCGCCGGCACGTAGTTGCGGCGCATCGCCTTGGGCAGGCTGCGGATCAGTGCCGAGGCCTTGTCGGCGACAAAGCCCGGCGCCAGCCAGCCCAGCTGCACCGGGTCCAACGCGTTGAGCAGGTGCAGTGGCACGTCCAGGGTGACGCCATCGTCGTCGGCCCCCGGTTCGAAGCGGTAGTGCAGCGCCAAGCGCGCCTGGCCCAGCGCCAGGTACTTCGGATAGCGCTCCTGTTCGCTGCCCTCACCGGGCAACAGGTCTGCCAACGACCAGTGCAGCGCCTTGCGCTGTTCCGGCGCCAGCCCTTTCCACCAGCTATCCAGTCCCGCCGCCGAGTGGATCTGCGGCGGCACCCGGTCCAGGTACCAGCGTGCCTGCCAGTCTTCGTCGGCAACGATGCCAGCGCGGCGCAGCTTGGCTTCTTCCTCGCGCGCGACCTCCAGCACCTTCTGGTTGTCGGCGACGAAACTGGCGCGGGTATTGATCTCGCCGGTCACCAGTGCCTGGCGCACGAAGATGTCATGCGCCTCGCTCGGCGCGATGCGGCCGTAATGGACCGGCTTCTTCGGTGCCAGCACCAGGCCGAACAGGCTGATCTGCTCGGACGCCAGCACCTGGCCCTGCGCGCGCGACCAGTGCGGGTCGAAGTGCTTGCGCAGCAGCAGGTGCGGCAGTTCGGCGATCACCCAGTCCGGCTCGATCGCGGCCAGGGTCATGCCCCATACCTTCTGCGTATCCAGCAGGTTGGCCACCAGCAGCCACGGCGGTGGCCGCTTTGCCAGCGCCGAACCGGGGAACGGCAGGAAGCGGCGCTGGCGTGGTGCCTGGAAATCGCCCTTATCGGTGCGGTGGCCGATCTGCGTCGGCAGGCCCGCCACCAGTGCCCGGTGCAGGGTCTGGTAGGCAGCAGCGCGTACACGTTCGCTGAAGCCGCCGCCGACGGGCGCCTGTTCCTTCTGCGCGCGCACGGCCACCGGTGCCGGTGCGGCCTCGGCCTTGCCTTCGCGGGCCAGGCGCGCGGCACGATGCAACTGGCCGCGGGTGGCCTTTACTGCGGCCGCGTCATCACGCGCCGGTGCCGGCGCACTGCTGCCGGCCAGCAACGGTGCCATCGACGCCTCGCTGGCCTCTTCCTTCCAGCCCAGTTCCTCGCACAGCAGCCGCAGCTGGCGATGCAGCTCGCGCCACTCGCGCATGCGCAGGAAGCCGAGGAAATGACGTCCGCACCAGTCGCGCAGCTTGGACTGGGTCAGGTCTTCATGGGCCTGCCGGTAGGCATCCCACAGGCGCAGCACGCCGACGAACTCGGAGCGGCCATCGGCGAACTGCGCATGCGCGCTGTCGGCCGCACCACGCGCTTCCGGCGGGCGTTCGCGCGGGTCCTGGATGCCCAGGAACGAGGCAATCACCAGCATCGCCCGCAGGCAGCCGGCGGCCTGCGCGGCGACCAGCATGCGCGCCAGCTTCACGTCCACCGGCAGGCGCGCCATCTGCTTGCCGATGGTGGTCATGCGCCGCTCGGCATCGATCGCGCCCAGCTCGGTCAGCTGCTGCCAGCCATCGGCTACCGCGCGCTCGTCCGGTGCCTCCAGGAACGGGAACTCCTCGATGCGGCCCAGGCCCAGCTGCAGCATGCGCAGGATCACGCCGGCCAGGCTGGAGCGGCGGATTTCCGGATCGGTGAACTCCGGCCGCGCCTGGAAATCCGCCTCGGCATACAGGCGGTAGCAGATGCCTTCGGCGATACGACCGCAGCGACCCTTGCGCTGGTTGGCGCTGGCCTGCGAGATCGGCTCGATGTGCAGGCGATCCAGCTTGTTGCGCGGGCTGTAGCGCTTGACGCGGGCGAAGCCCGGATCGACCACGTAGCGGATGCGTGGCACCGTCAGCGAGGTCTCGGCCACGTTGGTGGCCAGCACGATGCGCCGGTTCGGCCCGGGGTTGAATACCCGGTCCTGGTCCTGGTTGGACAGGCGCGCGTACAGCGGCAGTACCTCGGTATTGCGGTACTTGCGCCGTTCCAGCGACTGGTGCGCATCGCGGATCTCGCGCTCGCCCGGCAGGAAGATCAGCACGTCGCCGCGTGCGTCCAGGCGGGTGATCTCGTCGATGGCCGACACGATGGCATCGTTGACGGTGCGCTCGCCCTGGTCTTCGCCCTCGCCTTCCAGCGCGCGGTAGCGCACTTCCACCGGGTAGGTACGGCCTTCGACGCTGATCACCGGCGCATTGTCGAAATGCTGGGCGAAGCGTTCGGTGTCGATGGTGGCCGAAGTGACGATCAGCTTCAGGTCCGGGCGCTTGCGCAGCAGCTGCTTCAGGTAGCCCAGCAGGAAGTCGATGTTGAGGCTGCGTTCGTGTGCCTCGTCGACGATGATCGTGTCGTAGTTCGACAACCAGCGGTCGCTGGCGATCTCCGCCAGCAGAATGCCGTCGGTCATGAACTTGATGCGGCTGTCGTCGCTGACCTTGTCATTGAAGCGCACCTGGTAGCCTACCAGCTGGCCCAGTTCGCTCTGCAGTTCCTGCGCCACGCGGCTGGCCACCGCACGTGCGGCGATCCGTCGCGGCTGGGTGCAGCCGATCATGCCGGCCTGGCCACGGCCTGCGGCCAGGCACAGTTTCGGCAGCTGGGTGGTCTTGCCCGAACCGGTTTCACCGGCGATCACCACCACCTGGTGGTCGCGGATCAGTTTGATGATCGCATCGGCTTCACGCGCAATCGGCAGCTGCGGGTCCAGAGTAATGGACGGCTGCTGTTGCGCCCGCACCTGCCGGCGCTGCACCGACGCCTGCAAGGCCTGCTCGAAAGTAGCGGCCAGTGCCGCATCCTGCGGCTTGGCCTGGCAACGCGAGAGCATTCCCAGCAAACGGCCCCGGTCGCGGCTCATGGCGCCGTCGATGGCGGCGCGCTGTTGGCGCAGGCGGGGCGATGGATTTTTATCGATAGAGTTCATCAATCGGTTCGTTCAAAACTTTGAAAGCGACCAGTCATCACGACCGGTTTATTGTGAAGGCCAACGATTCCACAAGGAGGAACCCCATGGCGAAGACCAAGAGCACGACCAAGGCCAAGACCGGCAAGCAGAAGCTTGCAGCGGCTGCACCGTCGGCACCGAACATCGATATCGGGATCACCCAGGGCGACCGCAAGAAGATCGCCGACGGTCTGTCGCGCTTCCAGGCCGATGCGTTCACGCTCTACCTGAAGACGCACAACTTCCACTGGAACGTGACCGGGTCGATGTTCAATTCGCTGCACACCATGTTCGAGACGCAGTACACCGAGCAGTGGGCGGCCTTGGACGACGTGGCCGAGCGCATCCGCGCGCTGGGCTTCAATGCCCCGGGCTCCTACCGGGAGTTCGCTGCGCTGACCTCGATCGCCGAGGAACCGGGCCTGACCGACAGTGCGGACTGGCGTGAAATGGTACGCCAGTTGGTGGTCGCCAACGAAGCGGTATGCCGTACGGCACGTGAAGTCCTGGACGTGGCGGCCAAAGGGGACGACGCCCCGACCGAGGATCTGATGACCCAGCGCCTGCAGACCCACGAGAAGTACGCCTGGATGCTGCGTTCCCTGCTCCAGTAAGAGTTGGGGGTGGTTCGGCAGGGCTGCGCCCTGCACCCGCAGAGGCAACTGCAACGGCAACGGCCGGAGCAAAAGCGGGTTTCCTGTGGGTTGGCGGGGTGGGTCCGGTTGCGGGGGACGCCGTGAATACGTCCATGTAGGCTCGGTCGCCGCATCCATGCGGCTCACGCCCCCGCAACCGGACCCACCCCGCCTTCGACAGATTTCCGCGATCTGCCGGCAAAGCCATTGGGGTCAGATCCGTTTTCCGCAGGAAAACGGGATCTGACCCCATTTTGTTTGTCGATATCTGACAGATGTGTCGACCAAGGTCGACACCCACCAACGGCCGCGGGAAACTGTCGAAGGTGGGGCGGTGTCTGATTGCGGGGTGTCAGCCGCATGGATGCGGCTGCCAAGCCTACAGGGACGTACTTGCGGCGTCCCCGCAATCCGACACCGCCCCACCAAACCACGAATCACCCCAGAGCCGGCTGTTGCCTTTGACGTTGCACTGGCTTGCAGCGGGTGCAGGGCGCAGCCCTGCCGAACCCCTACCCCTCGCTCCGGGGTAAACTAGCCGGATGGCTTCCCGTCCCGCGCACGACCTGCTTCAACGCGTCTTTGGTTACGACGATTTCCGTGGTCCGCAGCAGGACATCGTGGAGCATGTGGCTGCTGGTCACGACGCCCTGGTGCTGATGCCCACCGGCGGCGGCAAATCGCTGTGCTACCAGGTCCCGGCCCTGCTGCGTGACGGTTGCGGCATCGTCATCTCGCCGCTGATCGCACTGATGCAGGACCAGGTCGAAGCCCTGCGCCAGCTCGGCGTGCGCGCCGAGTACCTGAATTCAACCCTGGACGCCGAGACCGCCGGCCGCGTCGAGCGCGAGCTGCTCGCCGGCGAACTGGACATGCTGTATGTCGCCCCTGAGCGGCTGCTGACCGGGCGTTTCCTGTCGCTGCTGTCGCGCAGCCAGATCGCCCTGTTCGCCATCGACGAAGCACACTGCGTGTCGCAGTGGGGCCATGACTTCCGCCCCGAATATCGCCAGTTGACCGTGCTGCACGAGCGTTGGCCGCAGATCCCGCGGATCGCGCTGACCGCCACCGCCGATCCGCCGACCCAGCGCGAGATCGCCGAGCGCCTCGATCTGCAGGAAGCGCGCCATTTTGTCAGTTCCTTCGACCGCCCCAACATCCGCTACACCGTGGTGCAGAAGGACAACGCCCGCAAGCAGCTGACCGACTTCCTGCGCGGCCACCGTGGCGAGGCCGGCATCGTCTACTGCATGTCGCGGCGCAAGGTCGAGGAGACCGCTGAATTCCTCTGCGGCCAGGGCTTCAACGCCCTGCCCTACCATGCCGGCCTGCCGCCGGAAGTGCGCGCCGGCAACCAGCGCCGCTTCCTGCGCGAGGACGGCATCGTGATGTGTGCCACCATCGCCTTCGGCATGGGCATCGACAAGCCGGACGTGCGTTTCGTCGCGCACACCGACCTGCCCAAGTCGATGGAGGGCTACTACCAGGAAACCGGACGCGCAGGCCGCGATGGCGAAGCCGCCGAGGCCTGGCTGTGCTACGGCCTGGGTGATGTGGTACTGCTCAAGCAGATGATCGAGCAGTCCGAGGCGGGCGAAGAGCGCAAGCAGCTGGAGCGGGCCAAGCTCGACCATCTGCTGGGCTACTGCGAATCAATGCAGTGCCGCCGCCAGGTGCTGCTGGCCGGCTTCGGCGAAAGCTACCCCCAACCGTGCGGCAACTGCGACAACTGCCTGACGCCACCGGCCTCGTGGGACGCGACCATACCGGCACAGAAGGCGCTGAGCTGCGTCTACCGCAGCGGCCAGCGCTTCGGTGTCGGCCACCTGATCGACATCCTGCGCGGCAGCGAGAACGAGAAGGTGAGGCAGCAGGGCCACGACAAGCTGAGCACTTATGCCATCGGCCGCGACCTGGATGCACGCACCTGGCGCAGCGTGTTCCGCCAGCTGGTCGCCGCCAGCCTGCTGGAAGTGGACAGCGAGGGCCACGGCGGCCTGCGCCTGACCGATGCCAGCCGCGACGTGCTGACCGGCCGCCGCCAGATCAGCATGCGCCGCGACCCGGCCAGCAGCAGCGGACGCGAGCGCAGTGCGCAGCGCACCGGCCTGTCGGTACTGCCGCAGGACCTGGCCCTGTTCAACGCGCTGCGCGGCCTGCGCGCCGAACTGGCCCGGGAACAGAACGTACCGGCGTTCGTGATCTTCCACGACAGCACCCTGCGCAACATCGCCGAGCGGCGCCCGACCAGCCTGGACGAACTGGCCCGGGTCGGCGGCATCGGCGGTACCAAGCTGAGCCGCTATGGCCCGCGCCTGGTCGAGATCGTGCGTGAAGAAGGGTAGTGCCGGGCCAACCGTGCGCTGGTACCCCTGTAGAGCCGAGCCCACGCTCGGCTACCGTTCCCGCAGAAGCAGCCGAGCGTGGGCTCGGCTCTACATTGGTGCAGGTCCAACCTTGAACCGGCCATTCAGCCGGAAGTGCATCCACAGCCGCTTGCGGCTAGATTAGCGCCATGTCCCTCGCCTCGACCCTGCTCCGTGTCGTGCTCATGCTCAGCCTGTTGCTCAACGGGCTGAACGCGGCCATGGCCCGTGGTCACGAAGAAACGGGGCGGATGGCCCACGCCGCAGCCGCTGCTGTTGATGGCGGCACTGCCGACTGCCACCACCACGCCGGCATGCAGGCCGACCCGGCCCCGCAGGCCAAGGCCCCGGCCCACGACGCCCACTGCCAGATCAAGGACTGCGTGCGCAGCTGCGCCCAGCACCCGCTGCTGGTGGTGCAGCCGTTGCCGTTCATGGCCGGACCGGCACTGTCGCTGGCCCCGCAGCCGATGCCGGCCACCGGCCGGCCGGCGCCGCCGCTGCCGCCGATCTCACGCCCTCCCATCGGCTGATTCCACACGCACCGTGCGCCCTGCGCACCGCAGCCGGCCGCCTGCCGGCGTCTTTACGTGTCTGGAGTCACCACCATGAATACCCGCATCCCCCGCGGTCCGGGCGCTGTGCCCATGCCGTCGCGCCGCCTGTTCGTACAGGGCCTGGCCGCCGGTGGCGTGGTTGCCGGCATCGCCGCTGTCGGCGTGCCGCAGCGCGCGCTCGCCGCCGCCACTGCCGCCCCACGCCTGGCCGGCGCCCCCGCCGTGCTCAGCGACACCCGCATCGAACTGGCCATCGGCGAATCGCTGGCCAACTTCACTGGCCGCACCCGTCCTGCGATCACCGTCAACGGCTCGCTGCCCGCACCGATCCTGCGCTGGCGTGAAGGCCAGACCGTGGATCTGTTCGTGCGCAACACCCTGGACCGCCACCCGACCTCGATCCACTGGCACGGCATCCTGCTGCCGGCCAACATGGACGGCGTGCCCGGCCTGAGCTTCAACGGCATAGGCCCCGGTGAGACCTACCACTACCACTTCGAGCTGAAGCAGTCGGGCACCTACTGGTACCACAGCCACTCGATGTTCCAGGAACAGGCCGGCCTGTACGGCGCGCTGATCATCGATCCCGCCGAGCCGGCGCCGTACCGGCACGACCGCGAGCACGTGATCATGCTGTCCGACTGGACCGACATGGACCCAGGCGCCCTGTTCCGCCGCATGAAGAAGCTGGCGGCGTACGACAACTACTACATGCGCACGCTGCCGGATTTCCTGCGTGACGTGAAGCGCGATGGCTGGTCGGCAGCGCTGTCCGACCGTGGCATGTGGGGCCGGATGCGGATGACGCCCACCGACCTGTCCGACGTCAATGCCAATACCTACACCTACCTGATGAACGGCACCGCCCCGGCCGGCAACTGGACCGGCCTGTTCCGCAGTGGCGAAAAGGTGCTGCTGCGCTTCATCAACGGTGGGTCGATGACCTACTTCGACGTGCGCATCCCCGGTCTGAAGATGACCGTGGTCGCCGCCGACGGCCAGTACATCCACCCGGTGAGCATCGATGAGTTCCGCATCGCGCCGGCCGAAACCTACGACGTGCTGGTGGAACCGACCGGGCAGGACGCGTTCACCATCTTCTGCCAGGACATGGGCCGCACCGGCTACGCCGCCGGCACGCTGGCGGTGCGCCACGGCCTGCAGGCGCCGATTCCCGAGCGCGACCCGCGCGTGCTGCTGACCATGGCCGACATGGGCCATGGCATGGGCAGTGGTGGCCATGGTGGCCACGACATGGCCGCGATGAAGGGCATGGAAGGCGGCTGCGGCGCCAGCATGGGCCACGGGGCACAGGCTGGCGCCGATACCGCCAGCAAGGCGCCAAAGCACCCGGCCAGCGAACGCAACAACCCGCTGGTGGACATGCAGAGCTCAGCCACCGAACCAAAGCTGGACGACCCCGGCATCGGCCTGCGCGACAACGGTCGCCAGGTACTCACCTACGGCGCGATGCGCAGCCTGTTCGAGGATCCCGATGGCCGCGAGCCAAGCCGCGAGATCGAGCTGCACCTGACCGGCCATATGGAGAAGTTCTCCTGGTCATTCGATGGCATCCCGTTCGCCAGCGCCGAACCGCTGCGGCTGAACTACGGCGAGCGCATGCGCATCGTGCTGGTCAACGACACCATGATGCAGCACCCGATCCACCTGCACGGCGTTTGGAGCGATCTGGAAAACGCACAGGGCGAGTTCCAGCTGCGCAAACACACCATCGACATGCCACCCGGCACCCGCCGCAGCTACCGCGTGCGCGCCGATGCGCTCGGCCGCTGGGCCTACCACTGCCATCTGCTGTACCACATGGAAGCGGGCATGATGCGCGAAGTGAGGATCGAAGAATGAGCCGCTCACTGCTTTCCCCCAGCCTGCTGGCCCTGGGCCTGGCCGCCGCATTGCCGGTGTTCGCGCAGTCGCATGCCGGGCATGACATGGCCGCGATGGATCCGACCGCGAAAACCGCGAAGTCTGCCAAGGCGCCGGTCGAACAGGTCGATCATTCGAAGATGGACATGGGCGCGGCGGATCACGCCGGCATGGGCCACTCCACGATGGACCACTCGAAGAGGGACCATTCACAGATGGACCACGAGGCGATGGGTCACGGCACGCCTGCACCGATCGAACCGCGCGAGCCGATCCCGGTTCCCACCGATGCCGACCGCGCTGCCGCATTCCCACCGATCGCGCACGGTGCGATGGAGCATGCACCGCAGATCAACAGCCTGCTGCTGATCGATCGCCTCGAACACTGGGACGGCAAGAACAGCACCGGCCAGGCCTGGGAGGCCACCGGCTGGATCGGTGGCAACATCAACCGCCTGTGGCTGCGCACCGATGGCGAACGCAGCCGCGGCCGCACGGAATCTTCGTCACTGGAAGCACTGTATGGTCGCAGCGTATCGCCGTGGTGGGACGTGCTGGTCGGCGTGCGCCAGGACTTCCGGCCGGCCGACTCGCGCACCTGGGCGGCCATCGGCATCCAGGGCCTGGCGCCGTACAAGTTCGAGAGCTCGGCCACGCTGTACATGGGTTCTGGCGGCCAGCTGCTGGCCAAGGCCGAGGTCGAGTACGACGTACTGCTGACCAACCGCCTGATCCTGCAGCCGCTGCTGGAAGCCACCATCGCAGCCAAGGATGAACCGGAGTACGGCATTGGTCGCGGACTGAACAAGGTCGAAGCCGGGTTGCGCCTGCGTTATGAGTTCAGCCGCCGTTTCGCGCCGTACATCGGCATCAGCCACGAGCGCACGTTTGGCGACACCGCCGACTACGCCGGTGACCACGCGCGCGACACGCGTTGGGTGGCCGGCGTTCGCATGTGGTTCTGATCAGCGGATTGTGAGCAACCGCCAGCCCCGGCAAACGCCGGGGCCGGCTACACTGCGCCACGTTCCAATGCAGGCTCCGCCATGTCGCTGCAGATCCGCCGCGCCACCCTGGCCGATGTCGATGCGCTGTCGGCCATCGCCATCACCACCTACAACGAAACCTGGGGCGACTCGTATCCGGCGCAGGAGCTGCAGGATTTCCTGCAGGCGCACTACAGCAGCGAACCGCAGCGCGCCGAACTGTCCGACCCGCGCAGCGCGATCTGGCTGCTGATGGACGGCGACAACGTGGTCGGCTACCTGGCTGCCGGTGCCAACACCCTGCCGCATGCCGAGGCCTGCGAAGGCGACATCGAACTGAAGCGCTTCTACATCCTGGCCGACTACCAGAACGGCGGCCACGGCGCGCGCCTGATGGACGCGTTCATGGCCTGGCTGGACCAGCCGCAGCGCCGCACCCTGTGGGTGGGCGTCTGGGAGGAGAACTTCGGCGCGCAGCGCTTCTACACGCGCTACGGCTGCAGCAAGGTCGGCGAGTACGACTTCATCGTCGGGGATACGCGCGACCGCGAGTTCATCCTGCGCCGGCCGTGATCATGCGGCCCCTGTAGAGTCGAGCCATGCTCGACTGCTTTGGCAATAGCCAGTCGAGCATGGCTCGACTCTACCAAAGCGAAGCGCCTAGAAGTCGAACAACTCCGACAGGAAGCTGTCCTTCTTCTTTTTCTTGTACCCATGGCCGTACTGCTGGCCCCGGTTGTCCTCGTAGCGCTGGCCGAGGTGGCGGGTATCGCGATGCATCACCGGCGGCGGCGCAGCGGCCGGCTGTGCCTGCACAGGGGCGGGCGGCGGCACCGCAGCACCGGCGCCGGCACGTTCGATGATCTTGTCCAGCTCGCCACGATCCAGCCAGACACCACGGCAGCCAGGGCAATAGTCGATTTCGATGCCATGGCGTTCGGCCATCTGCAGGGTCTGGGTCTTGCACACGGGGCACAGCATCGGCATTGCTCCTCTCGGTCTGGTTTCGACTCTACCTGCCCTGTGATGACTGTGCGGCAACACATGACCGATGGCACAGGGACTTCCGGCGCGTGCCAGCGTGCCCAGCGGCCTTCCACACTGCACGCTGGTTCCGCAGGGAGTGCGTGCATGACCGTCCTGTCCCGCCTGCCCAACGCCGCGCGCCTGCTGCTGGTGCTGCTCGGCGTCGGCGTTGGCCTCAATCTGCGCGATGTCGCTGCGGCCGCAGGCGCGCCGATTCCCGCCTTGCCCATGCCATACGGCGGCAGCCTGCTGGACAACGCACTGGCCGTGCTGCTGGCACTGCTGCTGGCCGCACTGCTGCGACCCCGTGGCACGGGCCTGTCGGACAGCCTGGGGCTGCGCGGCAACGGCTGGAGCGGCCCGATGTGGGTACTGCTGGCCAGCCTGCCCTGCTGGCTGGGCCTGGCGCTGCTGGGCACGCCCAACACCGCACTGACCACCCTGGATGCAACGATGCTCGCCGTGCTGTTCCCACTGGCCGAGGAAGTGCTGTTCCGCGGCCTCGGCTTCGTGCTGCTGGTGAAGCTCATGCGCGGGCCATGGCCCCTGCTCGCGCTGCCGCAGGCGCTGCTGTTCGGCTGGGTGCACTGGCTGGGTTTCGGCGGGTTCGACGGTGGCGGACTCGCGCTGTTCGTCGGGGCGGTGATCGCCCTGGGCGGCTTCATCTTCGCCTGGCTCGACCACCTCGACGGTGACACCTTGTGGTGCGGCCTGGTCCTGCACGTGTCGATGAACCTGGCCTGGAACGTGTTCAGCCTTGATGACGCCGTTGCACTGGGCTGGCAGGCCACCAGCCTGCGTATCGGCACCGCGCTGCTGGCGCTGGCGGTGCTGGCCTGGCAGGTGCGCCGCCGGCAGCAGCATCGGCTGTAACGCCCACTTAGCCTGCCGTGCACGCCGGGATCACCCCCGGCTTGCGCATACTTGCGCGCCTTTTGCTCCCCTGTTGTCCGGAGTTGCCGCGTCATGTTGCTGTCCAAGCGCTTTGTGGAACCGCGCGTCCTGCTGATCGAGGACGCCGAGGAAACCCAGGAGCTCAGCCGCCTCGCCCTGGAAAGCCAGGCCTGCCAGGTCACCGCTGTCAGCAGTGCCGAGGCCGCGCTGGGCCTGCTCAACGCCGGCGAGCCGTTCGACCTGCTGTTCACCGACGTCTGCCTGGGCGGCATCAGCGGCATCGAAACCGCCAACCGCGTGCGCGAGCACCTGCCGCAGCTGCCGATCCTGGTCACCTCCGGCATGGACCAGCATCATGTGCTGCCGCAGCTGCGCGCCGGCATCCACTTCCTGCCCAAGCCGTACAGCATGAGCGAGCTGCTCGATGCCATCCGCCTGTGCTTCCGCCATGCAGCGGATGCCACGTTGATGCCGCCGCCGCAGGCCAGCGCGGCCTGAGGCAATCATTCACGCATGGCGTGGATTGAACCTGCAATCAACCGCTACTGTACGGTCCGGTACCTGGGAACACCTTCAGCAGCGCGCGGGTGATCATGTCCGGATACACGGTGAAGTGATCCTCGTCATCGATCACCATGTTGTCCACCGTCAACGAGCGCCCGCTGGCGCGCAGCTGCTCGGCGAATTCGGCGTTGTGGCGCAGCATGTCGTTGCGGGTGAAATAGCGCGGCTCCGGCTTCACCGTTTCGAAGCTGCCGATCGACAGCACCACCGTGGTCGGCTGCGTGGGCGCCTTGGCCTCGGCCTGCATGCGCGGCACCCGATGGTTGTCGAACCACAGCGACGGGCTTGACAGGATGTAGCTGTGAAACATGTCCGGGCGCGTGGTCAGCACGTAGGCACCGAACAAGCCACCATAGGAATGACCGGCATAGGCGCGCCGCGCCGGATCGGTGCGGTAGCGCGCATCGATCATCGGCAGCACCTGCTCAGCGAGGAAATCGCGGTAGTGCGCCGCGCCGCCGTAGCTGACGTCGTCGCTGTAGTCACGCGGATCGGTGCGCGCCGGATCGCTGGGCGTGTAATCGCGCGAGCGGCTCTGCTTGGACGTCAGGCCTTCCTGCGGCGGCAGCCCGACCAGGATGAAATCCTCCAGGTTGACACCCTTCTGGCCCACCAGGTTGCGCACGCTGCGCACCAGCGGGAAGCTGTACAGCGCGTCGGTCACGTACAGCACCGGATAGTGCTTTTCCGGATGTGCGGCGTAGTCGGCCGGCAACGCCACCCAGACCGGATAATCGCGGCCGATCGGATCGTGCACGCGCAGCGCTTCGGTATCCGGCAGCACCACGCCCGACACTGCGGCGGCCGGGCTCTCCTTCGCTTCACTCTGCGCTGCCGGCGGCGCCACCGACATCGCACAGCCACTCACGGCCAGGCAGGCCGCCACACTCCATCCACGCATACGCTGCATCCACAGGCTCCCATTGCGGGCGGCGCACCGGATGGCGCCGCTGCCGCATCCTTGCATGGTGCGCAACCCGCTGCCAGTGCGGTCAGGGCGAGGCCGGCGGCGCCGGGAACAGTGTGCGCAGCGCCTGCAGTGCGGCTGGATGATAGATCGTAGCGTGGGTTTCTTCCGGCAACGGCAGGTACTTCACCAGCGGCGACGGCGAAGCCTGCTGCAGCAACTCGGCCAGTCGTGCAGTGGATGCGGCCAGCTCCGGCTGCCCACTGCTGGCCAGGAACACGTGCGGCTGCGCACGCGTCACCGCAGGCAACTGCTTGGCCACTCCGGCCAGCATCGCGCCGCGGTTCCACCACAGGCTGGGATCCAGCGCGATGTAGCTGTTGAACAGCATCGGCTCCTGCAGCAGTGTTTCCACCACGAACAGGCCGGCCAGCGACTCGCCGATCAGTGCGCGCTCGTCGGTGGTCGGGTAGCGCTGGCGGACCTGCGGCATCAGTTCATCGCGCAGGAACGCGCGGTAGGCCGCCGAACCACCGATGCGCGGTGCGATCTTCTGGTCCTGCGGATCGCTGCTGGGGCCGGTCATGTCGCGGCGGCGCTCGGTGTTCTCGATGCCGACCAGCAGGAACGGGCGCATGCTGCCGTTGCCGGTCAGCACCTGCACCAGTCCTGCCACGTGCAGGAAGTCCTCACCGATGCCGCCGTCGGGCATGTAGATCACCGGCAGCGGCGCCTTCGGGTCCAGGCCCCAGGGCTGCGGGCGGTAGACATTGATGCGGCGGGTTTCACCCAGCGCCTTCGATTCGATGGTGAAGGTTTCGCCGATCACCAGCGGGGTTGCGGCCGCTGATTGTGCGGTCGGCGCCGGTTCGGCGGCCATCAACGGCGCGACGGAGACGGCGGACAACAACAGCGACAGCATGATCAAGCGCATGACGGGCCCCTTTCTCGGAAAGACGCTGAGCATAGCGTCAAGGCCAGGGTGGCGACTCCGCATGTCTGCACGTGTACAACGGCGCTGCGCGATGCTTGACGCGCCTCGAAGAATGGCTGGCATCCGGGTGCTACCCTGCATCGTTTCCTGCAAGGGGTTCGGATATGGGAAGTTTCAGCATCTGGCACTGGATCATCCTTCTGGCCGTGGTTCTCATCCCGGTCGGCATCGCTGCTGTCATCGCAGCGATTGTTCTCAAGCGAAGGTAGTACCTTCTCAGCTGCGGCATCCATTGTTTGCAGGGGGCTGCGCTGCGCCGCAAGCCATCAGCGCGTGGCCCGAACCTCCGGTTCTGCGGGACGGCCAGGCGTCGCGCGCAGCCGTGCAAGCCAACCCGATGCACTGGCCGGTCCGGTGCCGCCCCAGGACTGGACCGGGTAAGTACAATGCGCGGCAGCAATGGAGAAAAGATGAGCCAGCACGCCAGTCCACACCGCTTTCTGTCGCTGCAAGTTCTACGCGGCGTCGCAGCACTGGCCGTGGTCGTGTTCCATCTTCGGGGCGTCGAGATCAAATATCTGCCTGGCGAGGGGATCCTTGACGGGGTCGGGCGCTACGCGGACGCCGGCGTGGATCTGTTCTTTGTGTTGTCCGGCTTCGTCATGACCACCCTTACCGCCGGTCGTGAGGGAGGGATTGCCGCCGCCGGCACCTTTCTGATCCGGCGTGCGTGGCGAGTGCTGCCGCCGTACTGGATATTCACTACGGTGGTGGTGGTGTTGATGGCCCTGGTCCCGACGATGGTGAACTCTTCTTACCACGACCAGAGCATACTGGCCTCCTATCTGTTGATCCCGCATCAGCAACTGCCAGTGTTGACGGTAGGGTGGACTCTTGTGCACGAGGCCTACTTCTATCTGATGTTCGCCGTGGCGATCGCCTTCGTCCCGGCTCGAGCCCTGACCACGTTCCTGCTCGGGTGGGCCGCTCTGATCGGCGTCGCCCATCTGTTTGCACCGGCGGCCACTTCGCCAGCCCATGTGCTGGTCATCAATCCGCTCACCTTCGAATTCATTGCGGGTGCGCTGCTGGGCCTGCACTGGCGCTACCTTCCGCGCAGCCTTGGTTGGCCCTTGGCACTTGGCGGGGGAGCACTCGCGGTGGCCGCAGCCAGTCTTCTGTCCACCGAAGGCCCGTCGATCATGCCGGTGTGGACCCGGGTCATGCTGTTTGGCACGGCCAGCGCGCTCCTTGTCGCCGGGGCAGTGCTGATCGAAGCGCGTGCACGGCGAGCGCCACCGAACAGCCTGATCCTGTTGGGCGATACGTCCTATGCTCTGTACCTGTCCCATATCTTCGTGATCTCGGTCGCCGGCCGCCTATGGTCGATGCTGCTGCCCACAGGTGCCTGGTGGAATCACGGCCTCTTCGTCGCTGCGACCCTGCTGGCGTGCTGCGTGGTCGGCTATCTGGTGCATCGCGTGGTCGAGCGGCCGTTGCTGCTGTTGCCGCAACGGATGGCACAGCGCGGGCTCAGCAGGCCTGCATAGATCCAGGCCTTGCCGGGGGCGCCCGTGAAAGTGTCGTCTTTGAATCGTCACTGACGGCACGCACAGCGAATGGCATACAAAGCCAGCACGACACGTGCGCGCGTTCTCCATTGATGGCGGACGCGGAACTCGCCTCATGCCCCTCCGTTCGGGCCGGGTCATCCGCATTCCGCGCTTTGCGCCTTGTCTGACCCCAGCCGCCGCACGCCGGACGCCGGACGCCGAAGCAGGAACACTGCTCCATGATCCGGGCCATGCTCGGCCTGGTCCCTTCTCGGACCCATCCAGACTTGCAAGGAGGTTCACATGCTGGACCGCGCTGGCCGCCGGCTCGCCAACCTACGCCGATTGCCTGCTTGGCAACATCCAACCCGGGTTGTCCGACCGTGCGGTACAACTGATACAGCAGGCATGTGCTGCGAAGAATCCGGAGAGCCTTGCCGCAGCGATGGAACTGGAACGCAGGTTCAGTGAACAGCGGCAGGCCGAGTTCGCGGCGGCCCAGGCGCAGGCGGCACGTTCTGCAGATGCGGCCGCAACCGCTGCAAAGCAAGTCTCCGACGCGGCGGCCGCCAAAACGACGGCGGTAGGGACGCAGTAACGGCGGCGAACAGGTGCAACAGAAAAAGCGCCGCCAAGCGGTGCCTTTTTGAATGACTTGAGTCATTGACCGCAATGGTGGGCCGTGAAGGATTCGAACCTTCGACCAAAAGATTAAAAGTCTTCTGCTCTACCGACTGAGCTAACGGCCCATTGCACTGCCCCAGCCTTTCGGCGGGGTGGGCATTCTACCCTACTTTGCCGGGCCGGGTGAAACCCTGGTGCGTCGAGGTTGCCAGCCAGCGGCCGGCACTACCCGATCTGGACCGCCGGCTTAAACCTTCCGGGCCGTCGTCGCATCCCATCTGTGATCCTTCCCCGGAGCCACGGATGCGCCTGCCCCTCTGCCTCATTGCCGCCCTGCTGCTGCCCTGCGCGGCACTGGCCGCCCCGCCCCAGGTCGTCACCGACGACATCGGCCGCTTCTGGGCCACCTATGACGCGGTGCGCGCCGAGCCCGACGTTGACCGCCAGGTCGCACTCGTGCAGGAGCGCTACATCGATCCAGGCAGCCCCGGCCTGCATGCGCTGATGCAGGTCCGCAACTACACCGCCCGCGAATACGCCGAGGCCATGCGTGCGTGGCCGCGCTTCTGGACGTCGGTTCGGCCGTTGACCGCCAACGCGCAGCAGGCCAGCGCCACCCTGGAACGGGATCTTTCCAAATTCCGGGCGCTCTACCCGGCCTTGCGCCCGGCCACCATCACCTACGCAGTCGGTGTGCTGCGCACCGGCGGTACCACGCTGGACGACAAGGTGCTGATCGGCGCGGAGATGGCGCTCGGCGATGAGCGCGTGGACGTGAGCGAGCTGCCCGAGCCGATGCGCAGCCGCCTGCGGATCTTCTACGACAGCCGCCCCGGTGCGAACAACGCGCAGAACAACCTGCACGAATACGTGCATACCCAGCAGCGCGAGACCACCGGCAGCCTAGCCCAGTACGCGATACGCGAAGGCGTGGCCGAATACGTGGCAGAGCGCATCAGCGGGCGCCGCCCGGCGTTGCCGCTGTACACCTATGGGCCCGCGCACGAAGCGGAAATCCGCGCGCGCTTCCGTGCGGAGATGCACGGGGACAACCTGGACAACTGGCTGTACAACAGCGCGCGCAATCCGTTCGGGGTGAGTGACCTGGGCTACTACGCCGGCTACCGCATTGCGCAGGAGTACATGCGCCAGCAGGCCGATGAGAGAGCCGGCATCGCGCGGATGATCGAGCTGGACTATGCCGATCCGAATGCGGTGCGGGCGTTTATTGAAGCGTCGGGGTGGTTGCAGCAGCGGTAGCGCCGGGACAGAGAGTGCGAACCAACGGTTCGCACCCACCAGGGAGACATTCGCACCCACGGGGATGCCGGCCAGCGGCCGGCACTACCGGAAGCGGTCAGGCGTACCGCGTCGGGTCCGGCACGCCGGCCTCGGCGAAGCCCTGCGCGCGCAGGCGGCAGGCGTCGCAGTGGCCGCAGGCGGCGCCGTTGGCGTCGGCGTTGTAGCAGGACACGGTCAGGCCGAAGTCCACGCCCAGGCGCACGCCTTCGCTGACGATCTGGCCCTTGCTGAGGAACTGCAGCGGGGCATGCACCTTGATGCCGGCGCCTTCCACGCCCGACTTTGTGGCCAGGTTGGCCAGCGCCTGGAACGCGGCCACGAACTCGGGGCGGCAGTCCGGGTAGCCGGAGTAGTCGACGGCGTTGACGCCGCAGAAGATGTCATTGGCACCGAGCACTTCGGCCCAGCCCAGCGCCAGCGACAGCATGATGGTATTGCGCGCCGGCACGTAGGTGACCGGAATGCCGGCTCCGCCCGCCTCCGGTACGTCGATGTCGTCGGTCAGCGCCGAGCCACCGATGCTGCGCAGGTCCACGTCCACGGTCTTGTGCGCGACCACGCCCTGGGCCTTGGCCACGCGGGCGGCGGCATCCAGTTCGGAGGTGTGGCGCTGGCCGTAGCGCACGCTCAAGGCATGCACGGCAAAGCCCTGTTCCTGGGCCATGGCGATGACGGCGGCTGAATCCATGCCGCCGGAGAGAAGCACGACTGCCTTCTTCATGGGAAATCTTCCGGTTGGGAGGGGAAAGCCAGCACGCTGTCCCGCGCCGGAGCTACATCAGGGAACGCTGCGCCGGCTCATCGGCCCGGCTCGTCGTTCCACAGGATTTTATGCAACTGCATCTGGAAGCGCACCGGCAGCCGGTCTTCGACGATCCAGTCGGCCAACTGCCGCGCGCTGATCTCGCCCTTGCTCGGCGAGAAGAACACGGTGCAACGCTCCACCAGGCCGTGCTCGGCGACCATGGCCTTGGCCCAGTCGTAGTCCTCGCGGTTGCAGATGACGAACTTGATCTGGTCGCGGACGGTCAGCAGCGGCAGGTTTTCCAGGCGATTGCGGGCGGCTTCGGCCGAGCCCGGCGTCTTGATGTCGACCACGCGCGACACGCGCGGGTCCACTGTGCTGACATCCAACGCGCCGGAGGTTTCCAGCGAGACATCCATGCCCGCATCGCACAGCTTCTGCAGCAGCACCAGGCAGCGCTTCTGCGCCAGCGGCTCGCCGCCGGTCACGCAGACGTGGCGGACGCCCTGGGCCAGCACCTCGGCCACGATGTCGTCGATGTCCCACCAGGTGCCGCCGTGGAAGGCATAGGCGGTGTCGCAGTACTGGCAGCGCAGCGGGCAGCCGGTCAGGCGCACGAACACGGTCGGCCAGCCGGCGGTATCGGCCTCGCCCTGCAGCGAGGTGAAGATCTCGGTGATCTTCAGGCGCGGCAGCGGCGACTGCACGATGTCGCTGGGGGTGGCGACGGCGTTTGACGGGGTAACGGCGGTCATGGCGGGTACTTCTTGGTGGGACACGTGGCGGGTGGGCTACCGTGGCCGGTAACGAAAACAGCCGAGCATGGCTCGGCTCTACAACAGCAACCGGACGGGTTTGCTGGTCCGGAAACGAAAGCAGCCGAGCGTGGGCTCGGCTCTACAGGGCACCTATTGTACGCCCGCTCAGCGGATCAGCGGATCTGCTTGCCCAGGCGGATGGACTGCAGACGGTCCTGCGCGGTGCGCGCGGCGTCCGAGCCGGGGTACTGCGCCACGACGGTCTCCAGCGTCTGCTGGGCCTGGTCGACCTTTCCCTCGCCGTACTGCGAGAGGCCGATCTTGAGCAGGCCGCCCGCGGCCTTGTCGTGGGTCGGATAGCGCGAGAGCAGCTCTCGGAACTGGGTCTCGGCCATCGGGAAATTGCGGGTGGCGTAGTAGCTCTCGCCCAGCCAGTACAGCGCATTCGGCGCGTAGACGCCGTTCGGGTACAACTCCAGGAAGCTCAGGAACAGCTGCGCCGAATCGTCGTACCTGCCGGCCTTCAACGCATCGAAGGCAACGTTGTAGGAGGTGCGCTCGTCGCCGGTGGCGGCAAGGCTGCCAGCATCACCATGGACGGAAGGCGGCCGCTCGGAAGTGGCCGCCGCTGCGGGTTTTGCCGGGGCCGGTGCGGCCTTCGGCGCGCTCGCCGGAACGGGCGGCAGGGCCGGGGCGGCGTTGCCCCCTTCCAACCGGTTCAGGCGGCTGTCCAGATCCAGGTACTGATCCTGGGCGGACTGCTTGAGCTGGGCGTTGTCATGCTGCAACTGCTCGATCGAGGCCTGCAGGCTGGTGACCTGCTGCCGCAGCTGATTGATCTGGTTCAACAGGTCCTGGTTGGCACTGTTGTTGTACATCTGCTGCTCGAGCGCGCCGACACGGTCAGCCAGGCTCTGTCGCTGTGCGTGCGCCGGTGCGGCAGCCACAAGGGCTGCCGCAACGACCAGCATCAGTTTGATGCCAATGCGCATGGATTACTGCGCGGTGTAGACGATTTCGACGCGACGGTTCTGCGACCAGCACGACTCGTTCGACTCGGTGCAGACCGGACGCTCTTCACCGTAGGACACGACGGTCAGCTGCGAAGCCGAACCACCGTTGGCCTGCAGGGCCGAGCTGACGCCGTTGCCACGACGCTCACCCAGGGCCTGGTTGTACGCGCGCGAACCGCGCTCGTCGGTGTGGCCCTGCAGGGTGATGCGCGAGGACGGACGGTCACGCAGGTACTTGGCGTGGCACGCCATGATGGCCTGGAATTCCGGCTTCACGTCTTCCTTGTCCAGGTCGAAGTAGACCACGCGCTGGCGCAGGCAAGCGTCGGTGTCCAGGTCGCCCGGGCCGTACAGGCCGGAGGTCGACGGACCGGTCGGGGTGGTGGTCGAGGTGCCGGTGTCGACCGGGGCTGCCGGCTCTTCCTTCACCTTCTTCGAGCAACCGGCCAGGACGGCCACAGACAGCAGGGAAACAAGCAGAACGCGGGTGGACTTGTTCATGGCGATACCTTTGTGGCTCCTAAGCCGATGAGGGGTTCAAGACAACGAAAATATTAACACTCTTTTAGCGCTGGGTACGGTATGGGGACCATGCCGGTTCGCGCACATCACCGTCAGCCAGGACCAGGCGCTGGCGAACCCGCGCATCGGCCGAAACGGCATACAACACACCACGGCCACCTTCGCGGGCGGCGTACAGC
>NZ_LEKR01000044.1:0-35123 GCF_001580555.1 Stenotrophomonas sp. DDT-1 | reverse complement strand
TCGCCGGGCATGGAAATGCCGGATGGCTACGTGCAGCCGTATACCGTCGAGCTGGTGCGCACCGACGGCAGCACCGAGCCGTTCGCCCAGCACGGACAGGGTGGCTGATGGACGGCGGGTGCCGGTCGTCCTGACCGGCACACTTCGACGCGTCCTGTGTAGAGCCGAGCCCACGCTCGGCTGTTGTCGGCCGGCAAGACGAGCATGGGCTCGGCTCTACAGGATCAGCGTGCCGTGGCCGTTTCCTTGGCCAGCTGCGCGTCGAACTTCTTCTCGGCCGCATCCGCGTAGGCTTTGCAGCTCAGTACCTTCTCGCTGGCCTTGCTGCCGGCAGCATAGTTCCAGTTGCTGGCGCCCGGATGCGGGGTCAGCAACAGGTCGCAGGGCAGGCCGCGCACCGTAGCGAAGCTGCGTCGGTAGTCCTCGACCAGGCGGGGATAGCGGGCATTGCCCTGCAGCTGGTAGCCCGGCGCGCTCAGGCTGTCGGCATAGGCGATGCGCACCGGCTTGCCATCGCGCGTATCGGTCCAGGTCCAGGCGGTGCTGCCCGGCGTGTGCCCGGGCATGAAGTGGGCGGTGAACGCGATGCCGCCCAGCTTGACGACCTCCCGATCCATGACGATGCGGTCTGCATTGACCGGTGGAAACGTGATTTCGTCGCCGAAATGAAGGTCGTCGCTGCCGCCTCGGGCCAGCAGCACTGCGGTTTCGGCGTTCACGACCACCTGCGCCCCCGTGCGGCGCTTGATCTCGGCCACAGGGCCGGCGTGATCGGTGTGCGCGTGGCTGAGCAGGACCATGCGCAGGGGACCGGTATTGGTTCCGCTGGCCTTCATGTTGGTCAGCAGGTAAGAGGCCATTTGCGGCATGCCACCATCGATCAGGACGAGGCCATCAGCCGTCTGGACCAGCAGTGCCGTCAGGTCATGCGTGCCGATCTGCCAGGTGTTATCGGCAATCTGCAACGGCGCCATCGTTTGCAGCCAGGAAGGGTCCACCGTGTAGGCCTGCAGCTGTGGCAGCGATGCGTCGGCGGCGGCGCCGTCGAAGGTGATGAGCGTGGCGGCCAGGGCGAGCGACGAGAGGCGAAGGCGCATGATGGAAAGAAGGTCGAAAGAGAGGAGGATGACGTTAACACGCACCTGGCGGCGCGCAGTCTCGCGAATAACTCATGGCTCCGATAAGGCGGCCTCGGTATCGGCAGCCGATTGTTCGGCGGATCTGGACTGTGAATCCATGTACACGGGCTGGAGCGAAGAATCGGCCGGGGCTAGCCTGTTCTCAGGCTCAAGGAGGTGGACCATGCATGTGCTCATGGTGATGCTCGGTGGCGTGCTCCTGCTGGGGGTGTTCCTGCTGTTTGGCCAACTCTGGAGCGTGGGCACCTCGCAGCTGCGCACGGCGCTGATCGCCTTCATCGCCACCTGGCTGCTGGTGGCCGTCGCCAACATGTGGGTGGGGGTCAGCAAGGCCGGTTATACGGTACGCGAGGAGCTGCCGATCCTGCTGCTGGTGTTCGCCGTGCCGGCGCTGCTGGCCGGGTTGCTGTACTGGCGCTTGGCGCGCTGAAGGCGTTGCATGCGTACCCGACCGCGCCTGCCCGCGCTGCGCCACCGAGATGGTCACCATGCCCGCGTGACCTACGAAGAACTGTTCTTCGATCTGGTCTACGTATTTGCGGTCACCCAGCTCAGTCACCACCTGTTGCACCACCTGGACCTGGCCGGTGTACTGAAGACCGTGGTGCTGTGGTTCGCAGTCTGGCTCGGCTGGCAGTACGCGTGCTGGGTCAGCAACTGGTTCGACCCGCAGGCGCCGCGCATCCGCGGCTTGCTGTTCACCACAATGCTGTTGGCGCTGTTGATGTCCTCGTCCATCCCCGAGGCGTTTGCCGAGCGTGCGTGGATCTTCGCCGGAGCGTACGTCACGATGCAGGTCGGACGCACCGCGTTCGTGCTGTTCGAGGTCGGCCGCAACCATCCGTTGGCGCCTAACTTCCGTCGCATGCTGGCCTGGGTCAGCGTCTCGGCCTGCTTCTGGCTGGCCGGCGCAGTGGCCGAGGGCAATCTGCGGCTGGCACTGTGGGCGGTGGCAGTTGCCTGCGAATACACCTCGCCGATGTTCGGCTTCGCCTTCCCGGGCATGGGTCGTTCGCACACCCGCGACTGGACCATCGAAGGGGGGCACCTGGCCGAACGCTGCCAGCTGTTCGTCATCGTCGCGCTGGGTGAGACGATGCTGGCCACCGGTGGCGTGCTCAGCAACGTCGAGCATTGGAGCCTGGAAGTGGTTTCAGCGGTGCTGGCCACCTTCGCCGGCACGATTGCCATGTGGTGGCTGTACTTCGGCATCTCCAGCCACGATGCCACTGAGGCCATCACCCACGCCGAAGACCCCGGAAGGATGGGCGCCAACTTCCACTACGTGCATGCATTGCTGATCGCCGGCATCATCGCCACGGCGGTGGGCAATGATCTGGTCATGGACCATCCTGGGGTGGCCGCCACCACGGTTTACGCCAGCGTGATGGTGGCAGGCCCGCTGATCTATCTGCTGGGCAGTGCCCTGTACAAACGCGTGGTCTATGGGCACGCGCCGCGCTCGCATCTGCTGGGCGCGGTGGCGCTGCTGGTGCTGGGGCTGATGCTACCGCACGTGCACCTGCTGGCCGCCGGATGGCTGACCAGCCTGGTGCTGCTGGGCGTGGGGCTGCTGGATACGCGATTGAAGCGCCGCTTGCTGCGGGCGTGATCCGTTGGGTCCGCCCACTGCTTCAGCCTTCACGGAGCGCGAGCGCGGCGCAGTGCCTGAGGGTCGACGCTACCGCCTCCGGGCAGCACGCGGATTGCTGGCAGGCCAGGTAAGCGCTGCGGCCATCACTGCAAGCTTGCCGATTGTGTTCATATTGCGGGCGGTGCCGTGCTGGGCATAGGGCACCCGCAAGCGCGAGTCGGCCATGCCGGCACCGTAGTGGATGAAGATCTCGCGCGTGCCGAGTGCAAGCTGTTCGTCGCGCCGGCCGGTCACGCCGTCCAGCGGATCGGCAGGCAGGCTGCCGTCGAGGAACAGGGCGACCACACGGTTGCCGGCCGCCTGCGCAAACGGGTTGCGTGCCACCACACCGGCAATCTCGTTGGCCGAGCGCACCAGCACGCCCACCGGCTTGCCGGCATAGGCCTGGAGCCGCTGGCCGAGGGCCTGGCGCACGCCTGTTTCGTCGAGCGAGCTGCGCAACACCACGTTGCCGCTGGCGATGTACGTGCCGACATCGGCGAAGCCTGCGTCCTCGCACATTGCCACCAGTTCGCGCATCGGCAGCTTGCCGGTGCCGCCGACGTTGACCGCGCGCAGCAGCGCGACGTGGACGTTCATGGCGTACCCGCCTGCAGGCGGTCGTACATGCGCACCAGGTCAACCAGGGTGCGTGCGCCCATCTTGCGCATCACCTGCGCACGGCGCACCTTCACCGTGATCTCGCTGACGCCCAGATCGCCGGCAATCTGCTTGTTGAGGCGGCCGCGCACCACGCCATCGACCACCTCGCGCTCGCCGGCATTGAGGGTGTGCCAACGCAGCTGTAGCGCGCCGAGCGCCTCGTCCTCGCGGCGGCGCTGGCGGTCGATCTCGATGCCCTTGTGGATGGCATCAAGCAGTTCCTGGTCACGGAAGGGCTTGGTGAGGAATTCGATGGCGCCGTCTTTGATCGCGTTGACGCCCATCGCGATGTCGCCGTGGCCGGTGATGAACACCACCGGAAGCTGCAGGCCGTGGTTGCCCATCGTGCGATGGAATTCAAGACCGCTCTGGCCGGGCATGCGCACGTCCAGCACGAGACATGCCGGTGCGTCTTCCAGCGCGTGTTCGAGGAAGGCCTGGGTGGAGGCGAAGGCCCGCACCTGCAGGCCCATCGAGGCCAGCAGGTCTTCCAGTGCCGCGCGCACCGACGGATCGTCGTCGACCACATAGACGATGGGTGCCGGATCGGGGTTGGCGGCAGTCGGCTTACGCATGGTGGGCGTCCGTGGCAATGGGCAGGTCGAACACAAAGCAGGCACCGCCGCCTGCCGGTCGTTCGGCACGGATCTGGCCGTCGTTGGCTTCGATCATCGAGCGGCTCAGGCTGAGACCCAGCCCCAGACCGTGCGACTTGGTGGTCCAGAAGGCATCGAAGACGCGTTCGGGATGGTCGGCGGGCAGGCCGACGCCGCGGTCACGCACACTGAGGCTGACCCGCTGGCCGTCGCGCCGGGTCAGCAGGGACAAGCGGCGGTCGGCGGTGGGCACGGTCTCCATCGCGTCCACCGCATTGAGGATCAGGTTGCCGATCACCTGCTGTACCTGCACGCGGTCGGCCTGCACCGGTGGCAGCTCGGCGTCCAGCAGCAGCGCCACGGCCACGCCATGCCGGTCCAGCTCGCTGCGCGACAGCGCCAGCATTTCCTCCACCGCCTGGTTCAGATCGAAGGCGCGTCGCTGCGGTGCCGCGCCCTGGGTCAGGCCACGGATGCGGGCGATCACGTCGCCTGCGCGGTGTGCATCGGCGAGGATGCGGGCCACGGTCTGGCGGGCCTTGTCCACGTTCGGTGGGTCCTGCGCGAGCCAACGCTGGCAGGCTTCGGCGCTGCTGGCGATGGCCGCCAGCGGCTGGTTCACTTCATGCGCGATGGAGGTGGTGAGCTCGCCCACGGTGGAGGCGCGCGCTACCCGCAGCAGGCGGCCCTGTGCTTCCTGCACGGCGGCCTTGGCCGCTTCCATGTTCAGGGCAAGGTAGGTTGTGATGCCGATCACCAGCATGCCGATGACCGAATTGACCAGGCCGATGCGGTAGGTGCCGAAGCGGGTCAGGAAGAAGCTCACCCCGGTCAGCGCGATGCAGGCCAGGGAAAGCGTGATCAACCCGCGTGCGCCCAGCACGCGCGATGCGGCCAGGATGACCGCCGCGTAGAAGCAGGCAGCGGCAACCGCGTAATCGGTGACGGTGTCGATCAGGAAGATCGCCGCCATCACGACGATCAGGACCAGCAGCACCAGTGGGCGGCGGGGCGACAGCGATGGCATCGGGGAAGCTCTCTGGCGTGGGCGGAAAGGATAGCAAAGCCACCATCGGTGGATGCCGACCCTGTTCGGCACCGGTCAAAGCGATGCCTGGTAGTGCCGGCCGCTGGCCGGCATCTGCAGGGTGCTTCCGGAGATCATGAGGTTGCCGGCCAGCGGCCGGCACTACCGCAGTGGTGGGCATGCCGAGGCGATGCACGGGGCGTCCGGAGATCATCAGGTCGTCGGCCAGCGGCCGCCACTACTCCTCCAGGCTGGCGTTCCAGAACCCCTGCAGGACGCCGGGCGTGGTCGCCAGCGTGGCCAATACCGCATCGAGCTCGCCGGCATCGACGGTGGTGGCATACAGCACCGCTTCGATCTCCACGTCGCGCTCGCCAAACGGGCGCTGGTCGACCGCGCGCACCGGGTACTGCGCCTGTTCAAGCAGCAGCAACAGCTGGTCCAGTACCTCGGCCTGCTGCTCGCGCTGGCAGACCACGTTGATCGCATAGGTTGCCTCGCTGAACGCTTCCGGCAGCGGCTGCCGATGGATGCGGTTCACCACCGGCCGCAGCAGGGTGTTGGCGGCCAGCACGAACACCGCTGCGAGCACTGCTTCGGGCAGCAGCTTGATACCGGCACATGCTCCCACCGCCGCCGATCCCCACAGGGTGGCGGCGGTGTTCAGGCCGGACACCTGCGCGCCGTCCTTCATGATCGCGCCGGCACCAAGGAAGCCGACGCCGGAGATCACATAGGCCACCACATGCAGCGGTGACGGTGGGCCGCCGTACAGGTCATGGAAGCGCACCGCCAGATCGACGAACACCGCCGCACCCACCGCCACCAGCGTGTTGGTACGCAGGCCGGCGGTGCGTTGCCGCAGCTGCCGTTCCAGGCCGATGATCGTGCCCAGCACGAACGCCACCGACAGGCTGATCAGCGAGCTGAGCGTGGCGCCGGCGTTGAACGCCGGCAGGTTCGGATTGATGTCCATTGTGTTTCTCCCTGGACAAGCGGCGGGCGCTTACTGCCAGCCGTAACGACGGATGTAGAACCGCTTCAGCGCAGTGGTCAGCACCGCGTAGCCGAACAGGATGGCCACCAGGAAAGGCCAGTAGCCGGCCGGCAGCGCCTGCAGCTTGAAGTAGCCGGCCAGCGGGCTCATCGGCAGGGCCACGCCAATCGCCATGATCAGGCCGGTCATCAGCAGCAGTGGCGGCGCGGCGATGCTCTGCAGGAACGGCACCTTCGGCGTGCGGATCATGTGCACGATCAGGGTCTGGGTCAGCAGGCCGACCACGAACCAACCGGACTGGAACAGACCCTGGTCGGCCGGCGTGCGTGCATCGAACACGTACCACATCAGCGCGAAGCAGGTCAGGTCGAAGATCGAGCTGATCGGCCCGAAGAACACCATGAAGCGGCCGATGTCCGCCGGGTTCCACTTCAGCGGCCTGCGCACCAGCTCCTCGTCCACATTGTCGAACGGGATGGCGATCTGGGAGATGTCGTACAGCAGGTTCTGCACCAGCAGCTGCAGCGGCAGCATCGGCAGGAACGGCAGGAAGGCCGAGGCCACCAGCACCGAGAACACATTGCCGAAGTTGGAGCTGGCGGTCATGCGGATGTACTTCAGCATGTTGTTGAACGTGCGCCGGCCCTGGATGACGCCTTCCTCCAGCACCATCAGGTTCTTTTCCAGCAGGATGATGTCGGCGGCCTCCTTGGCGATGTCCACCGCACTGTCCACGCTGATGCCGATATCGGCTGCGCGCAGCGCCGGTGCATCGTTGATGCCGTCGCCGAGGAAGCCGACCACCTTGCCCTGTGCGCGCAGTTCGCGCACCAGGCGCTCCTTGTGCAGCGGCGTCAGCCGGGCGAACACGCGATGGTGGTGCAGCGCCCGCGACAGCGCGCCGTCGTCCATGCGCTCGATCTGCGGCCCGGTCAGGATGGTGTCGGCATCCAGTCCCACCTGTGCGCACACACGGGCGGTCACCAGTTCGTTGTCGCCAGTGAAGACCTTGACCTCGACGCCGTGTGCGGCCAGCGCCTGCAGCGCCTGCGCGGCCGATTCCTTCGGCGGGTCCAGGAAGGCCACGTAGCCGACCAGGGTCAACCCGCACTCGTCCGCCTGCGAGTAGGCGGTCTGGCTGGCTGCGGTTTCTTTCATCGCCACCGCCACCACACGCAGGCCCTGTTCGTTCAGTTCCTCGGTGGTCTGCCGCACCCGCGCCAGGCGGCGCTCGTCCAGTGGCATGTCCTGGCCGTTCTCGCGCACGGTGCTGCACACCGCCAGCATCTCTTCCACGGCTCCCTTGCAGATCAGCTCGTGGTGATCCTCGCGCTCGGAGACCACCACCGACATGCGGCGGCGCTCGAAGTCGAACGGGATCTCATCCACCTTGTGGTAGTCCTGCGACAGCCGCAGCGAACTCTGCAGCTCCACGTGTTCCAGTACCGCACGGTCGAGCAGGTTGATCAGGCCGGTCTGGAAGTGACTGTTGAGGTAAGCGAACTTCAGTACGTCTTCCGAATCGTGGCCGAACACATCGGTGTGGCGCTCCAGCGCGATCCTGTCCTGGGTGAGGGTGCCGGTCTTGTCGGTGCACAGCACTTCCATCGCGCCGAAGTTCTGGATGGCATCCAGGCGCTTGACGATCACCTTGCGCCGCGACAGCAGCACCGCGCCCTTGGCCAGGGTGGAGGTGACGATCATCGGCAGCATTTCCGGCGTCAGGCCCACCGCCACCGACAGCGCGAACAGGAACGCCTCGGTCCAGTCGCCCTTGGTCCAGCCGTTGATCAGCAGCACGAATGGCACCATCACCAGCGCGAAGCGGATCAGCAGCCAGCTGACACTGTTGACGCCGGCCTGGAACGCGGTGGGCGCACGGTCGGTGGCGGTGCTGCGCTGGGCCAGCGTGCCGAAGTAGGTGCGGTTGCCCGTGGCCAGCACGATGGCGGTGGCCGTACCGGACACCACGTTGGTACCCATGAACAGCAGGTTGTGCTGTTCCAGCAGGCCGGCCAGGCCATCGCCCGGGTGCGCGAACTTCTCCACCGGCAGCGATTCGCCGGTCATCGCAGCCTGCGCCACGAACAGGTCCTTGGCGGTCAGCACGCGGCAATCGGCCGGAATCATGTCGCCTGCCGACAGCACAATGTGGTCGCCGGGTACCAGTTCGCGGATAGGCAGGTCCAGCAGGCGTGCCGGGCGACGGCTGTGCAGGTGCGCGCCGAAGTACTGATCGGCCACATCCGCAGCCTCGGTGCCGGGATTGCGGCGCAGCACGCGCGCAGTGTTGCCGACCAGTGCCTTCAGCCGCTCGGCAGCACGGTTCGAGCGACCCTCCTGCACGAAGCGGATCAGCGTGGACAGCAGCACCATCGCACCGATGACGATCGTCGCCTTGATGTCCTCGGTCAGCCAGGACACCGCCGCCAGCACGGTCAGCAGCAGGTTGAACGGATTGCGGTAGCACTGCCACAGGTGGCGCCACCACGGCAGCGGCTTCTCGTGATCCACCTCGTTGGGGCCGAGCGTGGCCAGTCGCTCCTCGGCCTCATGCGGGCTGAGGCCATCGGCATGCGAGCCCAGCGTGGCCAGCAGCTCGGCTTCGTCCTGCTGGGCGAGGGTGACCAGGCCGGTGGTGAGCGCGAACGGCGCGGCCTCGGCGCTGCCAGGGCCGAAGCCGGCTTCGGGCATCGCACGGCGGCGGAACAGGTTGCCTGCGCGGCGGCTGCGCAGGAAGGCGTTGAACCAGGCGTTGAGCAGGCTCATGGGACGCTCCTCGAATGTCAGAGCCGGCCGCAGCCGGAACACGAACGGAATGGGTGAGACAGATCAGGCGTGGCGCATGGCCAGCACCGCCGGCGACCACGGCTGCATGCGCAGGCGCTGGCTGCCACCGATGCACAGTGGCTTCATCGCGTCGCGCAGGGGATAGGGCAGGTGCCGCAGCACGTTGATGCGTTCGCTGATCGGCAGCAGCGACAGCGCGTCGGCCACCACGCGTGGCGAACCGAGCGACAGCGAACGGGCAAACATGACCGGGCCGTACTGCAGCAGCTGGCTGCGCAGGGCGGCGACATCGCGCTCGCCGATCAAGCGGCGCAGCGTGATGTAAAGGATCTTGTAGGACATGGGGGCGATCTCCAGGCAGGCGGCGCCTGGCGGTCCCCCGTCACTCAGGCAGGCAGGGACCGGCGGGCAGGCGCCAGGAACAGGCAGCAATCAGGCATACGGGTCGCGGTGCGCCCGGAAGGGTCGGGGTCCATCTGCGTCTCCATGAGGGGAGGGGGCCGGCCAGGGTTGCCCTGGCCAGTGGCGCTATTGTCCGCCCCTGAACGGGGCAGGCCTAGAGGCCGGTGGGTTAGCCCGGCTATACCTTGGTATAGCCGGGCATGCACAGCGCCAATCGAGGGTTCAGTGATGGATCAATGCGGAGCGCTGGTCTGCTTGCACACGTCGTACTCGCCATGGCTCAGCGTCTTGTCACGGTCGGTATCGCAGGCATGCAGGCGTTCGGCCCAGTCCGGCGCCACCGCATCGACTTCCGCCAGGGTGACGATGCCGTCCTTGTCCTTGTCAAGCGAGTCATAGGGCGGTATCAGCTTCACTTCGGTGACGTCTCCGGCGGCGGTGGCCCTGCTCGCCTCCTGGGTTCTGGAACAGGCGCCCAGCAGCAGGGCCGCACAAAGTGAGAGTGCAATGGGAAGGTAGCGACAAGCGATCATGGCGTGCTCCTGAAGAAAAGGCGGACGACCGGTGCGGTGGTCACGGCAGGATCTTCTGCGCGGGCCTGTAAGTGGGCCGCGAAGAATGGGGTCCGTCGACCATTGCCGGTGGGCCGCCATTCACCGGGCCGCGCAGCAGCGACTGTGCGCGGACGCCTTGGGGGAGGTGGCTCGACGGAGATGGCTCGGTAGCGTCGTTTGCTGGTCGACTATCGCGCGCAGCGCGGGGCCTTCAGCTTCCTGCCAAGAGCAGTCGACTAACAGTCCACTCTACCCTCGAACGGCAGGAAGCCGGCCAGCAGCAGGCACTCCCGTCTGCTTCAGAAGCGGTCTGCAAAGGCGTCCGTGGCTCGCACCAGCGCATCCACCGTGGCCGGCTCGTTGGCACTGTGGCCGGAGGTCACCATCTCCAGCCGCGCTTCCGGCCAGGCCTGGGCCAGGTCCCACGCACTGCGCGGTGGGCAGATGATGTCGTAGCGCCCCTGCACGATCACGCCCGGCAGGTGACGGATGCGATCGATATCGCGCAGCAGCTGGTCGGGTTCCAGGAAGATGCCGTTGCGGAAGTAGTGCGCCTCGATGCGGGCCTTGGCCAAGGTATCCAGCGGATCATCAGTGGATTGGGCGTCGACGTCGTGCTGCAGGGTTGCCGCGTTGTCTTCCCAGCCCAGCCAGGCCTGCGCGGCCTCGATGCGGGTCGCCTCATCCGGGCCGTCCATGCGGCTCCAGTAGGCCGCAATCATGTCGCCGCGCTCGGCTTCCGGGATGTAGGCCTCGTAGCGGTCCCAGCGCTCCGGAAAGATCCAGCGCGCACCGCCATCGGCCTCGGCGAACCAGCGATTCTCCATTTCGCGTCCGAGGAATACGCCGCGCACGATCAGGCCGGTGGCGCGCTCGGGATGCGCTTGTGCGTAGGCCAGTGACAGCGTCGACCCCCAGGAGCCGCCATAGACCAGCCAACGCTCGATGCCCAGGTGCTCACGCACTTTCTCGATGTCGGCCACCAGGTCCTGCGTGGTGTTGTGGCGCAGCTCGCCGAACGGCGTGGAACGGCCACTGCCGCGCTGGTCGATCAACACGATGCGGTAGCGTGCCGGATCGAAGAAGCGGCGATGGGTGGGTGAAATGCCCGCGCCTGGGCCGCCGTGCAGGTACACCACCGGAATGCCGCCCGGTGTGCCGCACTCTTCGACATGCAGCGTGTGCAGATCGCTCACCTTCAGGGTGAACTCGCGGTAGGGTTCGATGGCGGGGTACAGGGTGCGCATGGCGGGTGTCTCACAAGCTGGGGCGGCCAGCATAGCGCCGCCACCTGCGGGCTGCAGCGACGGGCTCCTGCGCGGCGCTGGAAATGGGCTGGCCGATGCGCATAAGCTTCCGCGATGCAAGCGACCACGACAGGGACGTCAACCTTCAACTTCACCCTTGGCAGCGGCGCGCGCGAGCTGCTGAAGTGGGTCGCACTGCTGGCCATGACGGGTGATCACGTGGCCAAGGTGACCTTCGGCGGCTACGTGCCGGTGGTCAGCGAACTGGGGCGTATTGCCTTCCCGCTGTTCGCGCTGGTGATGGCCTGCAACCTGGCCCAGCCCGGGGCCGACCTGCGCAAATCGATACGCCGGCTCGTGCTTTGGGGGCTGATCGCCCAGCCAGTGCACGCATTCGCGTTTGGTTCCTGGCTGCCGCTCAACATCCTGCTTACCTTAACGCTGGCGGCCGTGGCCGTTCATGCGCTGGCGAACCATCGGCCCGTTCTGCTGTTGCTGGCTGCCGGCGTGCTGCCGATGTTCGTGGATTACCAGTGGGCGGGTGTCGGCTGCGTGCTGGTGGGTTGGATCGCGTTCCGGCATCGCGCGTGGTGGCTGCTGCTGGTCGGGCTCGCAGCGGTGTGCTGGGCGAACCACAACGGCTGGGCGCTGCTGGCGATACCGGTGGTGCTGCTGGCCGCGCGGGTGAATTGGCCACTGCCGCGCTGGCGGTGGGTGTTCTACGGGTACTACGTGGGACATCTGGCGGTGCTGGCGTTGATTGCCTATCTGCTTGCGTAACGTCGCAACTGGCGCGTCGCCTGTCTTGAATGCCGGATGCGGTCAAGGAATGCGCGGTGCCGATGCGGGCGGGGAACGCCGCCGTTGGCGTGGCGCAAGTTGTTGAATCTTCGGCTCGATTGTCGATATGCGACAATGCGGCCACTGCGTGAACGTTGCTGTCTTTGCACTTGGGTTGTTGGCGCCTGCCACCCCGTTGTGCACATGATGGGGTGCCATCGAAAAAGGATGGCCGGGGGCTGGAATCCCCGCTGGTTGTGTTGTTCGCGCTTGTCAGCCGGCGTCGCCTTGTGCGGCGCCGGCTGACAACCCGTCCGCGCCTTATGGCGGGCGGTGCGTGGAGGTGCGCGCAAGCGTGCCTACCGGACTGTCTTCACGCAACCACCGGATTCCAGCCACGTACCGTCCGCCGCCTTGACTGTTAAGGGCGGTGGTCCCGCATGCCTTGCACGGAGACCTGCCATGAACGCATCGGAGTTCCCCCATCAGCACGCCCCGGCCAATGCCGATGAAGGCCACGACATCCCGCCCGAGCCCAACAACCTGACGGCCCTGCTGCATCGCATCGGGTTGGGCGCGGCTGCCGACGGCCAGCCCTGGCCCGAGCGCCATCAGCTGCCGGGCCGGTGCCTGGCGTTGGCCGACGCCGACGGTGCACTGGCCGGGCTGCGTATCGTGCAGGAGATCCTGCTGGCGGCCGAACGCGCCCGCCAGAATGGCGGCCCGGAACAGTACGTGGGCGATCGCGTGATGGAAGGTCTGAAGCTGGCCGCGCTGGCGTTGACCAGCCACGCCATCTACCGCCTGCATCCCGAGTAGATCCACGCCATGCGTGGATGCCGTTCATGTAGAGCCGGACAAGACGCAGCCGAGCATGGCTGGGCGCCATGCGTGGCCGCTACCGCGGGTGCCTCATCGGCCACCACGCGGCAGCCGCACTGGCACCCCACGCCACCCACGCGCCCAGCCCCGCGTAGACCAGCGCCTGCAGGCCGGCCGCAAGCACGAACGGTTCGGCGCGCTGTGCCATCGGCAGGCACACGCCACCCAGCACCAGCAGGCCGGCCAGCAGCCATGCTGCCGAGCGCATCGACGCTCGCTCCCGGGTTGCACGCGGCAGCACCGCGCAGGCGGCTGCTACGCAGAACGGCAATAGCAGCGGCATGGCCTGCCAGGCCACACCCACGGCCAGGCTGACGCAGGCAATGGCAGCCCAGCAGATCCGCTCGCGCACCGCCGGGTGTTCGTGGCGTGCCAGCGATGTCCCCAGCGCATGGATTCCAGCCGCGATCGCACTACCCAACAGCAACCCTGCAGCAACATCGCTCCAATAGTGAACCCCCAGCCAGACCCGGGCCATTCCGGCGATCACCCCGGCCAGCAGCGCGATACCCAGCACTGCCGAGCGTTTGAACCTTCCGGTGATGTGTTGGCGTGCCAACAACCACAGCGCGACCAGCACGAAGAAGCAGGTGGCGCTGGTGGTGTGCCCGCTGGGCAGGGAAGGGCCGGCGGCACCGGCCAGGCTGAGCGTGGCGTCGAAGCTGAAGGGGCGTGGCACCGGTGCGAAGACCTTGATGCTCTGCACGGCCAGCGTGACCACCATCAACGCCATCAGCATCAGGCGGGATGCCTGCGCGCCGAACGCAACCCACAACACGGGCATTGCCAGCAGATAGAACCAGAATTCGCCCAGGACGTTGCCAATCATCGCCAGCCCGCGCACCGGCCACTGCTGGGTGCGGTGCACGCGATCCAGCTCCGCTTGGCGGAAGGCCGAGGCGGCCCCGAAGCGCGCGACGGGGCGTACTTCACTCTCGGCTACTGCGTGCAGGCGCTGATACGCGTGCTCCAGCTGCTGCGGGAAGCGCGTGCGCAGCTGGCGGGCTTCGTCACGGCTGACCCAGCGCGCCTGGATGATCTCCCGCCCGAGGTGCGGCGCATCCAGCACATTCACCGCATTGCCGTGCACCTGGACGGGTTCGAGGGCACGGCAGGCGAACACATGCACACCCGCCCTGTCGTCCAGCAGGTCGGTGGTGGCGACGGCAAACCCAGCTTCTTCCAGCGCTTCGCGGGCGGCGGTCTGTTGCGGCAATTCACCGTGTTCTGCCGTTCCGCCAGGCAGCTGCCAGCGCGAGGTGACATCCTGCACCAGCAGCAGGCGCTCACCCGAGCGCATGACGCAGACCGAGGCGGCGGTTGCCAGCGGGGGTACGAGCAGGAGTGTTGCGAGCAGCACATGTCGCAACGACGTGGTGAACGAGGGAAAGGCTGGAAGGCGCATGGCACCACCGCGTGGGGAGGGTCACGCCGATGGTGGAGTACGGCCGGGAAGGGCACTATCGGATTCGTACGAATCCGATAGTGCACTTTTGTAGATCCACGCCATGCGTGGATGGCGTTCGCGAATTGCCTGACGATCCGTCGAGCCGTGCCCGCGCTCGGCTCACCGGACCAGACGGAGCCTTGCATGGCTCAGCGCTACAGCAACCGCGTTGTGCGGGCGTACTGCGAGAAAAGACAATCGCGATGGGGCATGTCTTGTTTAGCTGGCTGCAGCGTTCGTAGTGCGGATGGATTTGCAGCAAGTTGCATGGCATTCGGTGGCGTACGGCGCGAAAGTTTCCGGGCATAACACCTTTCGATTCCTGGACGCCATGAACAACCTCACCCGACAGCCTCTGGCGGCAGCACTGGTGCTGGCCCTGGTTCTGCCCGCAGCATCGGTGGCCGCCGCTCCTCCCGGCGTGCCTTGCCCGAGCATTCCGCGCCCGGCAGATCCGGGTGATCCGGCTGTAGAGGTGTCCTACCTGTGCGGCGTTGAGATTGCCGCACACGGTCTCTGGTTCGATCGGTCGCTGGAGGTCTACGACGCCACCGTGATCGGCAGGCGCGATCGCTGGCCTGGCGTGGAGATGGACATCATCACCATGGCTATCTGGTGATGGACGACAGCCCGGTCGAGACTGAAGGGATGATGTCCGACGCCGTGGTGATGGCCAGCAACCATGTGGACGGCGCAAGGATCGGCCGGTCGCACCTGCGGATCTCCGGCGAGGCTTCGACGGGGTTGTACGCAGGCAACATTTCGCCGGACGCGTCAGGTCTTATTGCCAAGGCGAATACGGCCACACCGCCTACGAAGTGCAGGCCGGCGCCGAGCTGAAGCTGGGCCAGCGCTGGGGGGGCCGTGCGGCGGCCTGAGCGTGCAGCGCGGTGACCGTGGCTATCGCAACGTGGGCGGCCAAGTGGGTTTGCGCATGGCCTGGTGATGTCTGTCTGGGTGCGACGAATCAGCGGTAGCTGACAATGAATGGCGTAGATCGCCATAGTTTGTCGTGATCAACTTTGAAACAAGTTGTATTCAGATGCTCTGGGTGAACTGACACAGTGGCCGCTTCTGAAATCCGCCTTTTCTCCGGATACACAACAAGTAGAAGCATTGATGCGTTCGGCGCCACCTCGTCATCTCCTTGCCGCCTCATTGGCCGGCATCCTGTTTCACATCCCGCTGGCCATGGCACAGCATGTTGTCGCTGATGGCAGCATCGCGGGTGAGGACTTCAAAATGCCTGCAGCGGGTGACTATGTCACCACTGATCCTGCCCAGCACGCCTTCCATGCACTTAATGGCGGCATGATCTTCGGCGACGACGGCATCCACTTGTCAACCCAGGGTGAGAAAGCTGCCGGCGTGCGCGTGGAGGGAGCGGGCAGCGCCGTGTTCCTGGGTCGCTCCAGCAGCATTCTGACCACGGGTGATGGCGCGGCGGGTATTGCGGCAGTGGCGGCGGGGTTCGATGGAACGCAGATCGCCATTGAAACCCGCGGTGACGCCGCAAGGGGTGTCGACCTGGACAACGCGCAGCTCGCGTTGTCGCAGGCGACAGTGCAGACCTCGGGAAATGCGGCACACGGTATCGTCGCCACAGGAGGCAGCCACGTCCAGTTGCAACGCACTGATGTGATGGCTCTGGGGGCAGGCGCGTGGGGCGCGGTACTGCGCGATGCCAGCCAGCTGCAGCTGGATGGCACGGTGGTTTTCAGTGAAAAGCATGGCGCAGTGCGCATTGAAGGTAGCGGCGACACCCGTATTGAACTGTCCAACGGCGCATTCCTGTATGGCGGGAATGGCACAGCGGTATCCCGGGATCCAGCAGCTACCGGACGCGTCGATGTCGTGCTGAGCGGAGGCTCGGAAATCCGCGGCGATATTGTTTCGGCACCGGGCGTTACGTCGAGCCCTGTCGGCGCGGCGGCGGATCTGCACGTGCGGCTGTCCGGTGCGTCAACGTGGACGGGACGTTCGGACGCCGTGCGTTCGTTGTGGCTGGAGAATGGTAGTACCTGGGCGTTGAGTGGAGATTCGCGTGTCGGATCGCTTGATGTCCGCAGCAGTGCGCTGCATCTTTCCGAGGGAGCGCGCTTCAACTCGCTGACGGTTGAGGGTGATCTGCATACGGAGGATGCGCACCTCTACTTCCGTGGGGCGCTGGAAGGCGATGACTCGGCCGTGGATCGCCTGCATGTGGTGGGTGACACCCATGGCGATGCGCGCGTCTACGTGTCCAACGTCGGCGGTGTGGGTGCAGCGACGCTTGAAGGCATCACCGTGATCCAGGTCGATGGCAGGTCGGATGCGAGCTATACGCTTGCTGGGCGTACCGTTGCCGGCACCAACGAGTATTTCCTGCACAAGGGTGGTGTGGCCGGCGGTGAAGGCAACTGGTACCTGCGTTCCGAATTGCCGACGACGCCCGATCCGTGCCAGGTCGATCCGTTGGTGCCGGGCTGTGCGCCGATCGAGCCGGTTGACCCGGTTGACCCGGTCACTCCGCCGTCTGTGCTGCGCCCGGAGGCCGGTGTCTACCTGGCCAATCAAATCGCTGCGCTGGGCATGTTCAGCCACCGGCTGAGTGATCGGCTGGGCAGCCTGGATGGAGGTGATGCACGCAATGCCTGGGCACGGGTCGGGCATGGTCAGGCCAACTTCACCGTGGTGGGTGGCCAGCTGTTGGCCAACGGCAACACCTCGGTGCTGCAGATCGGTACTGACCTGCTGCGGCGTGGCAACGCGGCTGCCGGGGTGATGCTGGGCAGTGGTCGCGCCGACAGCAGCGCAGTGTCTGATCTGACTGGCTACAGTGCCAAGGGTCGGGTGCGTGGCAGCGCGGTGGGCGTGTACGGCACCTGGTTGCAGGAGGCCGATGGCACGCGAGGCGCGTATGTGGATGCGACCCTGCAATACGGCCGATTCGACAACCGGGTGCAGGGCATCGGCCTGGCGCCGGAGCACTACGATTCGCGCATGGCCAGTGCGTCGCTGGAGACCGGCTACACCTTCAACGTGTGGCAGGGTGCCGCAAGCGCACTGTATGTGCAGCCGCAGCTGCAGCTGAGTCATGTTGACTTCCGCGCCGATCGCCACGTGGAGAGCAATGGCACGGTGATCGACCACGCCGATGCCGGTGGCCTGAGCGGGCGCCTGGGCGTGCGCGTGTTCGGTCATGGCACTGCCGCCGGCAACACCGTGCAGCCGTACCTGGGCGTCAACTGGCTGCGTGGCAGCGGAACCAGTACGTTGCAGTTCAACGGTGACACGCTGGGCGCGGACGTGCCGCGCAACCGCTACGAAGTGCAGGCCGGTGCCGAGCTGAAGCTGGGCCAGCGCTGGGGCGCGTGGGGCGGCCTGAGCGTGCAGCGCGGTGACCGCGGCTATCGCAACGTGGGTGGTCAAGTGGGTTTGCGCATGGCCTGGTAAGTGAGCCTGCATCGGAGTCAGATCCCCTTGCCAAGGCAAGGGGATCTGACCCCGGCTGCTGCTGGAGAGCCGAGTCTATGCTCGGCTCCACAGCAGATCCACGCCATGCGTGGATAACTTCTCAAAAATCCATGGTTGCCGAGAACAAAGCCGTTCTCGGTGCCCCCAGCGCCAGGCTGGAAAGCAACGGCATGCCCCAATACGCCTTGTTGGTCACGTTGTTCACCGTGGCGCGCAGCGCCAGCGGCCTGCCGGCCAGTGTGGTGCTGTAGCGCGCGCCCACGTCGAACAACGTGCGCCCCGGCACCGACAGGCGGTTGTCGGCACTGATGTACTGCTTCGACATCGCCGTGGCATTACCGGTCAGGGTCAGGCCTTCCAGCGCGGGCACATCCCACTCCACGCCCAGCTTGGCCTGCCGCTGCGCAATTGCCGTGGCCATGCGGCCTTCATTCACGCCGCCAGCCGTGCGGGTCAGCTTCGGCTGTACATAGGCCACGCCACCGAGCAGGCGCACGCCGTCCATCGGTGTGCCGAAGAAGCCCCATTCCATGCCCCGGTTCCGCTGTTCGCCGCCGAACGAGAAGATATTCGTGACCGGGTCGGTGTAGCTGCTGGGGCGCTTGATTTCATACAGGCTGAAGGTGTGCGCGAAGCGGCCCAGGTCCAGCTTCAGGCCCAGCTCCTTCTGCCTGGTGCGGAACGGCGCGAATACATCGCCGGCATTGGCGGCGGTCATCGGCGCGGTGGCGCCCTGGCTGAGGCCCTCGATGTAGTTGGTGTAGAGGGAGATCGTGTCGGTGGCCTTCACCAGCAGTGCCGCTGCCGGGGTGGTGGCGCTCTCGTCGTAGCGCGAGGTGCGTGCACCCGTGGCGACGTTGAAGGTCTCACTGACCACCTGCTGGCGGCGCACGCCCAGGGTCAACTGCACGCGCTCATCGGCGAAGGACAGGGTATCGGCAACGCCGAGGCTGTCCAGCTGCAGTTCGGTATGCGAGATGTGTGGCGCCACGAACGGCGCGGCCGGGCCCCAAACCGGGTTGTACAGGTTGGTGGTCCAGTCCCAGCCCGGCACGCTGCGGCGGCCGTAGTCGTTCTGGGTGTGCTGGTAGTGGGTCACGTTGGCAGCCCACTGGTGGCCGACGCTGCCGGTCCGGAACGAACCGCGCAGGCCGGCATCGCCGGACTGCTTCCTGATATCGAAGGCGAGCTGGCCGATCACCGTGGTGAAGTCGCCGGCCGGGTTGAGGATCTGCGCGCTGATCGAACCGTTGTAGCGGTAGTCGGTCCTGCTGGTGCCGTAGGCCAGGTAGGCCATCAGGGTATCGTTGATGTCCAGTTCGCCGCGCAGCATCGCGCCCTTGTCCTGGCTGTCCACGTAGGCCCAGTCCGGGTTGATCAGCGTATCGCCACGCGGCGGCCGCGGAATGGCGACGCCGGGTGCCAGGCCGACGCCACGTGCGGGGCCGTCAACACGGTCATCGGCGCTGTACAGGTCGGCCGACAGCCGCGCACGTTCGCCGCGCCAGTCCAGTGCCAGCGAACCGAGCTGGACCTTCTTGCGCTGCTTGCCCACGGCGCCATCGCCATCACGGTACGCGCCGTTGAAGCGGATGCCGAACTGCTTGTCCGCGCCGAGCCGACGGCCCATGTCCACATGGGTGCCGAACTGCGCGTCGGAGGCGAAGTTGGCGCTGACCCGCAACAGCGGCTGCTGGTCAGCGCGCTTGGGCACGAGGTTGACGCTGCCGCCGACCGAACCACCCGGCGGCATGCCATTGAGCAGCGCGGAGGGGCCCTTCAGTACCTCGATGCGTTCGAACATTTCCGGCGAGGTGCGGTAGTAGGGCGCCATGCCACTCAGCCCGTTGAAGGTGGTGTCGCTGGTGCTGGAGGCGAAGCCGCGGATTGCGTAGTTCTCGCTCCAGGAACCGGTGACGCCGTTGCTGAACACCGTGGGGTCGGTGGCGGCGATGACGTCGGTCAGGTCCTTGGCCTGGCGGTCGCGGATGAAGGACTCGGTGTAGCTGACCGTACTGAACGGCGTATCCATGAAGTCCTTGTCGCCGAGCAGGCCGATACGGCCGCCGGCGGCCACCTGGCCGCCGGCATAGTCGCCGGTCACGCGGCGCTGTTCCTGTACCTGCACCGAGGGCAGGGTGGACGGCGCGGTTTCGGCCAGCGCGGCACACGATGCCATCAGGCCAAGCGCGAGCGCCGATGCGCGGTAGCGCCGGGCCAGCCCGTGTGGAAGTGGCTGGCTGCAGGACACGGCGGCAGCTTGGTTCTGTGAAGCGGAGAAGGGGGATACGGTCATGCCAGGGTCCTGTGAATCGCGAGGGCGAGCGCGCCTGGCGCGCGGCCAACGGCAAGCACGGGGGAGGGCGCAGCGCGGGGTTGTCGGCTGGGTGGGGACCTGGCGGGAAGTGAGCCACGGGCTCGATCCGGACGGCGCCATGATTGCGAACCAGACGCATTCCGAATTAGTTGAGTAAATTAAACTAAAGAGACCGAAGCGGACAAGAGGGTCCCTTTGCTGGCACCCTCGGCAGGGTATGAGCACGCAACGCGAAACCACGGTGCCGCCTCGCGGCCGTCCACCGACCATCACCCCCGAGCGCCTGGCCGACATCGGCATCCGCCTGGGTCTGCCCAACCTGACCATGGCCAACGTGGCCGCCGAACTGGCGGTGACCCAGGCCGCGCTGTACAAGCGCGTGGCGAACCTGGAGGCGTTGAAGCGGCTGGTGGCCGAAGCCGTGTTCCAGCGCTGGCAGGTCCCGCGCGCGTCGGCCGATGCGGCGGGCGGCCTGCAGGGCTATCTGATGGTGTTCGTGGAATCGTTGTGCGAGGTGGTGAAGGCGCATCCCGGGTTGCCGCCATACCTGCTGCGGCGCACGGTGGCGACCGCGCCGATGCTGGAAAAGATTGCCTCGCACCAGGCGCATGTGGCCGAAGTGTTCGGCCTGCCGATGGACAAGGCACGCTGGCTGCTGGCCACGATCGCGTTCTATTGCATCGCCGGTGCCGACACCATCTACGCGATTGCGGACGACGAAGAAGGCCAGGTGATCACCGAGTTCAAGCAGGGCATGCGGGCGCTGGTGATCGGGTCGTTGCAGTTGTTGGATGCGGAGGACGCGGACGGGTCACCGTGATGCCATCCACGCATGGCGTGGATCTACAATGCGGCCATGCCAGCCACGCCCACCTTTGAAGATCTGCGCCGCTATGCGGTGGCGCGCACCCTGTTCAAGCCGACCACGCTGCTGACCGCGATCCGGAAGCTGGGCTTCGTGCAGGCCGACCCGATCCGGGCACCGGCACGCGCGCAGGATCTGACCCTGCGGCACCGGGTGAAGGACTATCGCGCGGGTGATCTTGAACGTCGTTATGCGCGCTTGCCGGTGGAAGAGGACTGCCTGGTGAACTACGGCTTCCTGCCGCGCGAGCATCTGGCGCTGATGCACCCGCGCGTGTCCAAGCGCGAGTGGGACGCCGAGACCCATCGCCGCGCGGCCGAGGTGCTGGCGTTCGTGCGCGAGCGCGGCAGCGTACACCCCCGCGAGGTCGACCAGGCGTTTGCGCATGGGCGGGTGACCAACTACTGGGGCGGCACCAGCAACGCCAGCACGCATCTGCTGGACGGCATGCACTACCGCGGCCTGCTGCGCGTACAGCGGCGTGATAGTGGCACGCGCATCTATGCAGTGGCCGAGCACGCCGAACCGGATGCCAGCGAGCAGGCACAGATCGAACGCGCCGCTGCCCTGATTGATCTGGTGGTGCGCAAGTACGCGCCGCTGCCATCGGCCAGCCTTACCTATCTGGTGCGCCTGCTGGGCTATGGTGCACCGCATCTGGCCGAGCAGACCCGCAAGGCATTGGCGCTGGCCAAGCAGCAGCTGGCCAGCTGCACGCTGGAGGGCACCACCTGGTACTGGCCGGCAGACGAAAATCCACGCTCGCGCCGGCACGCGCCAGACGAGCAGGTGCGCCTGCTGGCGCCGTTCGACCCGGTGGTATGGGACCGCCGCCGTTTCGAGCTGTTGTGGAATTGGGTCTACAAGTTCGAAGCGTACACGCCTGCGCCGAAACGCCAGTACGGCTACTACGCACTGCCGGTGCTGTGGCACGACCAGGTAGTGGGCTGGGCCAACCTGAGCGTGCGCGACAGTGAGTTGGTGTCGAGCGTGGGTTATGCCGGCAAGTCGCTGGCCCGCGACAAGGTGTTTGGTGGCGCGCTGGACGACGAGCTGCAGCGCATGGCGGAGTTCCTGTAGCGCCAAGCGGCGCATGGGTACCTATCTGGTGCTGGCCGCGTTGGTGTGTTCGTCTGTGATCGGGTTGGGCTTCGGCTGCTTCCCGGCACGCAGTGCTGCACAGCTGGACCCTATCCAGGCACTGGCGGCGGAATAGGGCCGCCCGCTATGGCACCTGTAGAGCCGAGCCCGCGCTCGGCTGCACTCCGTTCAAGTCGCGCGCACCGAGCGCTGCGCGCAGCAATCCGAGCATGGGCTCGGCTCTACAGCTACTCAGCGCACCTTGCCTTTGATTGGCACGCTTCCTGGCAGCTGGGAATAGCCGCCGTCACCCCAGTGCCGGGTGATGCGCTGGAAGAACAGCGAGTTCGGCACGCGCAGCAGGCAACCGCGCGCGCCGTCGCCACGATCACTCAGCGTGGTGTAGATCAGGTTGATATCAACCACCTGACCGCACAAGCCCGGCTTGTCCACGCTTTCCAGCACTTCGATGGTGTCATTGATGCGGAACGGGCGCGTGGCGACGATCAGGAACGAACAGAACAGGTTGGACAACACGCTCCACGCGGCGAAGAACGCCACCGCACCGACCGCCATGAACCCGGTCAGCGCGGTCCACAGCACCGAGCGCGACACGCCCAGTCGCTCCAGTATCAGCAGCGCGGCCGCCAGATACAGCAGCAAGGCACCGCCGCGGCGCAGGCCCACATGAAGCTCTGGTGCCAGCCTGCCGCGCCGCCGCGCCTGCACCAGCAGCCACGCCAGGGCATGCACCATCACCCATGCGACGCCGAGGATGGCCAGCACCTCGGCCACCGGCACAACGACGGTCAGCCAGTCCTCGATCCAGGCGGGCAGTCCGGCCATGAGGGGTCACAGTGTTGCCGCGCCGCCGGAGATGGTCAGCAGCGCACCGGAGGTGTAGCTGGCGCTGTCCGAAGCCAGCATCACATAGGCCGAGGCCAGCTCGGCCGGCTGTCCGGGGCGGCCGAACGGCGTCTGTGCGCCGAACTGTTCGACCTCTTCGGCGGCCATGCCTGCGGGAATGAACGGCGTCCAGATCGGGCCGGGCAGCACGGCATTGACGCGGATCTGATGCTCGGCGAGCAGCCCGGCCAGCCCCAGCGTCAGGTTGGCGACGGCACCTTTGGTTGCAGAATAGGGAAGGATGTTCGGCGTCGGTCGCTTGGAATTGACCGACGCCGTGTTGATGATCGCACCGCCACCGCGCAGGTGTGGCACGCACAGCCGGGTCAGATTGAACACGGCATGCACGTTGGTATCGAACGTCCGCTTCCAGTCATCCAGGGTGATGTCGTCGAAGTGCTCGTAGTAGCGCTGGTAGGCCGCGTTGTTGACCAGGATGTCGAGACCGTCCAGTTCACTGGCCACGCGGTCTACGAGCGATCGCGCCTGCGCCGGGTCGCTGATGTCACAGGGCACCAGCACGGCCTTGCGCCCGGCCTGTTCGATCTGCTGCTGCACATGGCGGGCGTCGTCCTGCTCGCCATCGAGGAATGCGATGGCAACGTCGGCGCCTTCGCGCGCGAAAGCGATCGCCACCGCCGCGCCGATACCGCTGTCACCGCCGGTGATCAGTGCCTTCTTGCCCTGCAGCAGGCCATGCCCGCGATAACTGTCCTCGCCGTGGTCCGGCCGGGGCTGCATCTGCGCAGTCTTGCCGGGGAAGGATTGCTGCTGGGCCGGGAAGGGCGGGCGTGGGTAGTCGGGCAGGGCCATCGTCACTCTCCGAAAGGAAACCGGCGCCAGTCTCCCTCCAAGCGGGTAAACGGCTGGAGGGCGCGGTGTCGTTGCAGCGTGGACGCCTGCGCGCGCGGCTTCACACTGGATGCGCGATGGTGGTCATGATGCTGTTGGCCGGTTGCCGTGAATCCAGCCGCGTGTGCTGCACGATGATCGGCTGGTCGGATTCGACGAGGGTGGCGAAGCCCGTGCCGCGCGGCACAGGTGCCGGATCCTGCAGGTCGTTGAAGCGCAGATGGCAGGTGCGCCGTGCCGGCACCGTGATCCGGTAGGGGCCCACCGGATCGCGGTCCTCGAAGTAGAGGGTCAGGGTGACATGTGCGTCCTCGTTGCCGGCATTGAGGACGCAGCATGTTTCGTGACTCTGCATCTCCGGTGACGGGCCGTTGCTCCAGGCTGGAATGTAGCCTTCGGCGATAGCCCAGCGTCGATGCCCGATGCAGGAAGTGTTCGTTTCCATGACGCGGTTTTAGCCGGAGGGGTGTTGCCATCGTGTCCAGTCCCCGCACGGAATCCGTGATGACCATCGGCTACCACGCATCGCATGAGCAGTTCCCGCCCGCCACCTTGCTGGGCCTGGCGCTGCGCGCCGAACAGGCGGGATTCGAGGCCCTGATGTGCTCCGACCATTTCCACCCCTGGACGACCGCACAAGGGCAGTCGGGCCACAGCTGGGTGTGGGCCGGCGCGCTGGCGGTGCAGAGCGCGTTGACCCTGGGCATGGTGACGTGCCCGATGCTGCGCCAGCACCCGGCCTTGGTGGCACAGGCAGCGGCGACGCTGGAGCAGCTGGCGCCGGGCCGGATCTGGCTGGCGCTGGGCACCGGCGAGGCCCTGAACGAGCGCATCACCGGCCAGCCGTGGCCAGCCAAGCGCGAGCGGCAGAAGGCGCTGCGCGATGCTGCCGAGGTGATGCGGCGGCTGTGGGGCGGCGAGCGGGTCGACCACGACGGTGGCTTCCAGGTGCGGCAGGCACGGCTCTACAGTCGCCCGGCGCTGCCCTTGCCGCTACTGGGGGCGGCCGTCACTGAGGAAACCGCACGCTGGATGGGGGGCTGGGCCGATGGCCTGATCACCATCAGCCAGCCACTGGCGCAGTTGCGGCGTGTGGTGGCGGCGTTCGAACAGGGCGGTGGCAGGGGCAAGCCGATGTATCTGCAGGCCAAGCTCTCCTACGCGCGTGCCGAACAGGCGGCACTGGAAGGCGCGATGGAGCAGTGGAGCGCCAATGTGCTGCCACCGGAACTGGCCGAAGGCCTGGACCAGCCCGAGCAGTTCGAGGCACAGGCTCGGTCGGTCAGTGCCGAGGTGCTGCGCCAGCACGTGCATGTCTCGGCGGATCTTGGCCAACACCGGGCCTGGCTGCAGGAACTGCACTCACTGGGCTTCGATCGCATCTACCTGCACAACGTGAACCGCGAGCAGGACCGCTTCATCGACGACTTCGCCGAACACGTGCTGCCCGCACTGCGCACTCAGACGCCCTCGGCGGCCAGCCACGCATAGCCGTGGCCCTGCAGGAAGCAGCGGTTATCCTGCATGGTGGTGCCGTGGCCCACCAGCGTGTGCAGCGGGCCGTGCAGGGGTACGTCCACATCAACCGGGTTGTCGCCGAAGTTGATCAGTGCAAGCGCCTGGCGGGGTGCGTCGCCGTAGCGGAGCATCAGCAGCGCGGGTGAGGGTGGATCGAGCGTGTGTGGCCCCTGCTGCAGCACGGGATGGGCATTGCGTTGCTGCAGCAGCTCGCGCACACGCCGCAGCAGCGAGCCGGGCGTCGCGCGTTGCGCCTCGACATTCACCGTCCGGTAACCGTAAGCGCCGTCTGCCGGAGGCGCGCGCCACGCATGCCGTGGCTGTTCGGTAAACCCCGCCCCTGGGCGATCGTGCCAGTGCATCGGCATCCGCACGGCGTTGCGCTCGGGCAGTTCCAGGCAGTCGCCGAGGCCGATTTCCTCGCCATACCGGATCACCGGCACCTGACCCAGCGACAGCAGTGCGGCCCAGGCCATGGCCTGCCACCCGGTGTCGCCGTCCAGCATGGGCGCCAGCCGGCGGCGGATGCCGCGGCCATAGATGCGCATGCCAGGTTCGGGCGCGAAGCACTCCATCACCGCTTCGCGCTCGTCGGGCCGCAGCTGCTCCAGGTCAAGCTCATCATTGTTGCGCAGCCAGGCGATGCGGGTGTGCGGCGGCGCCTGCGATCCGTATTCGGCCATGACCCGGGCCACTTCGCTGGCGTCGCCGCGCGCCAGGGCCAGGAAGAAATGATTGTTCAGATGGAAGTCGAGCAGGTGCGAAAGCCGCCGCCCCTGGCACAGGAAGTCACCGTAGCGGGACGCGCGGACATCCGCTTCGCCGATCAGCGGCAGGCCTGGCTGTTGCGCATCTGCCGTGGCGCGCATTTCCTCCAGCAGCCACAACCCGTCGTCGCGCGGGTCCGCGTGGCGGGCGCGCTCGACCATGTACGGGACCGCATCCACGCGGAAGCCGGCCACGCCGCGCTGCATCCAGAACGTCATCACCCGCAGCAGTTCGTCGCGTACTGGCGCATGGGCCAGCTCCAGGTCTGGCTCGTGCCGGTAGAACATGTGCCGGTTGAACGCGCCGGCCTCGGCGTCCCATGTCCAGGCAGACGCCTCGATCGGCGGGAACATCGGCTGCAGGCCGTCGTCGGGCACGTGGTCGCTCCACAGGTACCAGCGGCGCCATGCCGGGTCGCCCCGCTGCGCGGCGACGAACCACGGGTGGGCGCTGGCAGTGTGCTGCATCACCAGCTCTACGATGATGCCGATACCGCGTGCGTCGGCAGCATCGACCAGGTGCTGGAACGCGGCCTGGTCGCCCAGGCGTGGATCGATGCGGTAGTGATCGGTGACATCGTAGCCACCGTCACGGCCGGCATTGCAATAGAACGGCAGCAGCCACAGGTGGCTGACACCGAGCCACTGCAGGTAGTCCAGCTTTTCGGTGATGCCATCCAGGGTGCCCCAGCCGCGCCCATTGCTGTCGCGGAACAGGTAGGGGTCGACCTGGTAGATCGCGCGCAGCGGGCGCACCGCCATGGGGCTTCTCCGTCACTGGCCACGGGTGACCAGCCTGCTGTCGCCCGTGGCAGCGGTTCGTGAAACGGATGGCACCCTGTCATGACATGGCATCCACGGACTCTGCATGCGCGGGCGCGCACAGTGAATGCTCATTCCCGGCGCCGAGGAGTCTTCCTGCATGGCCCGACGTAAAACGCTTCGCATTGCCACGTTCAACGTCAACGGCATCGGCACACGCTTGCCGCAGCTGTTGGACTGGCTGCACAGGGAATCGCCGGATGTGGTTGCCCTGCAGGAACTGAAGGCGACCGACGCCGCGTTTCCGGCTTCAGTATTGGAAGAGGCGGGCTACGGCGCGCTCTGGCAGGGCGAGGCGCGGTGGAACGGCGTGGCGCTGCTGGCACGAGGGACCGCGCCGGTCGAGAGCCGCCGCCGATTGCCGGGCGAGCCCAAGGACACCCAGAGCCGCTACCTGGAGGCGGCGGCGCACGGGGTCATCGTGGGTGCCCTCTACCTGCCCAACGGCAACCCGCAGCCCGGGCCCAGGTTCGACTACAAGCTGCGCTGGATGGAGCGCCTGATCCGGCATGCGCGCAGCCTGGTCGAGCTGCCGCATCCGGCGCTGCTGCTGGGTGATTTCAACGTGATTCCCACGGACGCCGATGTCTATGACCCGAAGGCCTGGCGCCGCGATGCGCTGTTCCAGCCTGAAGTGCGCGAAGCCTTTGAACGACTGCTGGCGCAGGGCTGGACCGATGCGGTGCGGGAGGTGCACGGCGACGCCACGATCTATACCTTCTGGGACTATTTCCGCCAGCATGCCGAGCGCGACCGTGGGTTGCGCATCGATCATCTGCTGTTGAACCCCGTACTGGCGGAGCGACTGAAGGACGCTGGCGTCGACCGCTGGGTACGCCTGCAGGAAAAGGCCAGCGACCACGCGCCGGCCTGGGTGACGGTAAGCGCGTGATCAACGCGCGGCTGGGTCCTCGCGTCGCTCGCGGCGTACCCGTGCGCGGGTGCGATACAGGCGGCTGTCCGCTTTCTGGATGGTGTCGGCCACCGGCTCGCCGGGCGTGTTGATGGCCGCACCCATCGAGAACGCGCTGGGCGAGAGCGCGGCGTGGTCCTGGTACCAGTGCTCGAGTTCGCTCAGGCGGCCATTCGCTGGCGCGACCAGCACCACCATGAACTCGTCGCCACCGAGCCGTACCACTGTCTCATCCTTGCCCAGCGGTGAGCGCAGGAACGTGGCGAACTCGACCAGGACGGCGTCGCCGCGCCGGTGGCCTTGGGTGTCGTTGATGTGCTTGAAGTGGTCCAGGTCGAACATCACGCAGGCCCAGCGCTCGTCAATCAGTTCATCCAGCCGGTGCAGGTAGCGCCGGTTGTAGCACTGGGTGAGCGGATCCTTGAAGGACATTTCGCGCAGCTGCTGCTCCTGCATCCGCAGCGCGGTGACGTCCTGTGCATGTCCCAGCACGTAGGGCGGGCTGGCCTCGCTGTCGAGCACGTTGTGGTACGCCCAGTAGTGGCGCGTACCGTCGGCGGCAATCAGCTCGATCACGCCAGCGTCGGTGTGATTTGCCCGGATCCGAGCGAGGTAGGCCTTGAAGCCCTCGCGTTTTTCCGGCGGCATCAGGTCACACAGGCTGCGCCCGATCATCTGGCTTTCCTCGAAGCTCAGCGACTGCACCGCCGCGGGATTCACCGAGGTCAATGTGCCGTCCAGCGCGTGGGTGCAGATCAGGCCCAGGCTGTAGTGGAACAACCGCCGGTAGCGGGTTTCGCTCGCTTCCAGCGCGTCCAGCGCGGCTCGTTCGTCCGTGATGTCCTGGATCGCCCCGACCAGGCGCGGATGGCCGTCGACCTGTTGCCGGCTGCCAACGACCCGGGTCCAGATCGCACGACCGTCGGCGGTGGTCATCGGTAGCTGTACTTCCCAGGAAGCGCCTTCGTCGATACAGCGCTTTACCGCAGCCTGGATGATATTGCGGCTGTCCTCGCGATAGAACGAGAGTGCGGTCTCCAACGTAGGCTCGAAGTTGCTGCGTACGCCATGCAACTGCTTGGTTTCCCGTGTCCAGCGCACCTCGTTGGTCAGCAGGTCCATCTCCCAGCCGCCTACCCGTGCGGCACGGTTGGTACGCTCCAGGAAGTCCTCGCTGCGTTTCAGCTCGCGATGCAGCGCCTTGGCCTGGCCCACCTGCGCCATCAGGGTGCTGCGCTGTTCCAGCACCTGGGTGGTGACCCGCGCCAGATGCACCATCAGTTCGCGCTGGGAGGGGGACAGCACACCGGGCATCGGGTCGAGCAGGCACAGCGTGCCGATACGTGCGCCGTGCGCCGAGCCCAGAGGGATGCCAGCGTAGTGGCGGATACGCGGCCCACCCGTCACCAGGGGATTGGTGGAGAAACGTGGGTCCTGGCGCGCATCGGGTATCTCGAACAGCTCGTCCTGGCGTATGGCATGGGTGCAGAAGGAAATTTCGCGGGCCGTTTCGCGGACGCCCTCAAGGCCGATGTTGGCCTTGAACCACTGGCGGTCTTCGGCCACCACGCTGATCAGGCCCATGGTCATGCCGGTTGCGGCGCGGGCGGCGGCGACGATGGCATCGAACACCGGCTCCGGCGGCGTATCCAACAGGTGCAGTCGTTCGATTTCGAGCAGTCGTTCGGCTTCGTCCATGGCGCTTTTCAGGGCTGGGTGGCGAGGGCGGTTGCGGCGGCTGTCTGGGGCTAACGTAGTAGGTGCGGCGTTATGTATCGCCATGGCTGGGTGATGCCGACGTGAGCTGGGTGCGCCGGTTCAGTGCTCGCGCAGCGACGCCTGCAATGCGGTTGCCAGCGCCGCGTCCCCGGACACCAGATCCTGCCAGCGCAACGCAATGCCCTTGCGTCGCCCCTTCTCCGCCAGCTTCAGGCCTTCAGGGTCCACAGTCAGGGTGTAGGGCTGGCCATCGATCTCCAGTTCGCGTCGCAACGGCTTGTCGAGAGGTGTCATCAACGTTTCCTTGCGGGGGCGGAGATGCGGCGTCGCCGCACCGATACGTGACGGTGGTCACGGACGTGCCATCGCCAGGGGAAATCGACGGCTCGGGTGATGCCGATGCGTGGACCAACTTCCGGGTCGGACGGAGGCGGGGTGCCATCGCTGGCGATCACGATGCCATGGCTGCCGGTCACCAGATCGGCGCCGTCGAAGCTGCGGTCCAACCCGAAGGCCTGCGAGAGCTTGCCGGGGCCACTGGCCAGATCGTGGTCGCGGCGCGCGGCGGGGCGCAGTTCGCGCATACGCTCCAGGCCCAGCAACGGCTCGATGGCCCGCAGCAGCACCGCCACGCCTTCACCGACCTCTCCGCAGACCACGTTGCTGCCCCAGTGCATGCCGTACGTGAAGTAGACATAGAGGTGGCCGGCCTCACCGAACATGCTGGCCGTGCGCGGCGTTGGCCCGCGATAGGAGTGCGCGGCGGGATCGTCGCTGCCGGCATAGGCTTCAACCTCCACGATGCGGCCAGCGCGACCATCGTCGCGCACCAGCAGCTTGTTGAGCAACTCCGGCGCAACGTCGGTCGATGGACGCCGGTAGAAGCGGCGCGGCAGGATCTGCAGGGAGGCGGGCAACCAATCCGGCACGGTGGTGGCAGGCTCGGGTGAAAGACCGTGGCACTGTGGCATCGATCAGGTGAAACGGGCGCGGACGCCGCGTCATTCCGGCGCAGGCGGTGCGGCCAATGCAGCGCGCCGGGCGGCATACACCTCCGGCGTCTGCGGCTTGATGAACAGTGCCACCAGTTCCGGATACTCGCGCTTCACCGCCGTTTCGATGCGGGTGATGCAGGCTTCGATCTGCGGGGTCCGGCGGTCATCCTCGAACTCGGCGCTGAGCATGGCCACGACCTGTTCCGGGCCCATCTGCATGGTGGTCACGCCATTGGCGCGGCGCAGGTCCGGATCGGTTTCGGCCACCGCCATGATCCGCTCGGCCACTGCTGGATGGGCAGGTTCTCCGACCAGCAGGCCCTTGGTCTCACGGGCCAGGAGGAAGGCGGTGGCGGCCAGCACGCCGGCGATGCACAGTGACGCAACGCCATCAAGCACCGGCATGTCCAGCACCTGCGCGGCCACCAGGCCGATCAGTGCGAAGCCCAGCCCGAGCAACGCAGCGCTGTCTTCCAGCAGTACGGTGAAGGTGGAAGGATCCTTGCTGCGGCGGAAGGCTTCGAAGTAGCCAAGTTTGCCTTTGGTACGCCGGAACTCGCGCAGCGCCACCCACCAGGAGCCACCCTCGAACAGGATGGAAATGCCCAGCACGCTGTAGCTCAACGCATGGTTGGTGGCCGGCTCCGGCCTGCGGATGTGCTGGATGCCCTCGTAGGCCGAAACGCCGGCACCGGCCGCGAACACCAGCAGGGCGACGATGAAGCTCCAGAAGTACAGCTCGCGGCCATAGCCGAACGGATGCAGGGAATCCGGCGCCTTGCCGGCACGGCGCAGCCCGTACAGCAGCAGAAGTTCATTCAATGTGTCGACCAGCGAATGCACGCCTTCGCTGAGCATGGCCGAGCTGCCGGAGATGCCGGCGGCGACGAACTTTGCAATGGCAATGGCGAGGTTGCCGGCGAGTGCGGCATAGATGACGAGACGGGAGCCGGAGGGAGCGGACATGTCAGCTGCGGGGTGGGGCGGATGCCTGATATTCCCGATCAGCGCGTGCCTGCTGCGTGCACGGTGCGATCAGCGCCCCTTGGGATTGAGATACAAGCGCGCACCATCCCATTCACGGTACCCCGTCCAGCGTCCGCCGCCCGACGCGCGGAAGCGCCCGAATACGGTGTTGCTGGTGTCTGTCAGCAGCAGCTGGTTGCCCGACAGCACCCAGCGGTTGGCCGAGAAGAAGCCATCCGGGCAGCCGGCAGGCACATAGGCACTGTAGCCGCCGAACCACTCGATGTTCTTCAGCTCGATGGTGCAGGTGCTGCCGTTCTCCTGGCCCAGTGTCCAGCTGCCGACCAGGTCGCTGTCGCGTGTATCGCGGTCATCGCGCCAGTCGTCGTTGTTGTCATGGACGCCGAAGCCCACGTCGATGCCTTTGCTTTCGCTGCGCGACTCGGATTGCGAGCTGCCGCTGGTAGTGGTCTGCGTGGTCATTGAGCCACTGTTCTGGATCTCGGTGCTGCTCGAATGGGTGGTCTGGTCGGTGCGGGCGGTCTGCTGGCCGAAGCCGAACGAGGCCTCCTGGGCGAGGGCGGGCAGCGCCAGGCAGCACAGCGCGAGCAGGCAGGTACGGGGGAGCACGGCGGCCATTGCAGCATCCTCGGCAGGTTGGATCGCGCGAGTATCGAACCGGTAGGGCGGGAGGCGGTGTGAGGGCGCGCCTCAACGCCCCTCAATCGGCCATCACCCGCGCAATGGCATCGGCCAGCAGGGCGCGTACCCGTTCCGGCGGCAGGTCCGGGTCGCGTACCGCACGCATCGCCAGGCCTTCCACCAGCAGCCGCAGCAGCAGGGTGCGTCCGGCAATCTGCTCTTCGTCCACGCTCCGGCCCTGATCGACATCACGCTGGCGCAGCCAGGCATGGATCGCGGCACTGGTCTGCTTGTCATGGGTGCGCAGCACCCCGGCCAGCACCGGGTCGCGATGCGCCTCGGCGTTGATTTCCGCATACAGCGCCACGCTGGCGATGGCATTGCCGTGGATCGGCAGCACCTCGCCGCGTGCCCATTGCTGGTAGCACGCGAGCAGGCCATCGACCAGATCCGACGCCGCCGGCATCTGGCTGATCGAGGCCTGGTCGTGGCGCAGCTGGCGCTCGATCAGGGCCAGGATCAGGGCGCGCTTGTTGGCGAAATAGCGGTACATCAGCCCCTGGCTGATCTCGGCCTCGGCGGCGATGTCGCCGATCGAACCTGCATGGAATCCGCGGGTGATGAAGCACTTCTGGGCGGCGTCGAGGATGCGACGGCGCTGGGATTCGGCATGGGCGGCGGCTGGGGCGTCAGCGGCTACTGCTACGGCGGTTTTCGGCGTCATTGGGTGAAGTCGGGGCATCCAGAGGCGGGATAGTACGTCACAGAAGGTGTGAATGAACGGTCATTCATTTGTAATTCCCGCCTCCCAGACTGCGCCGGTCTTCTCCTCCCGCGAATGAGTCCGATGCGCCACGCCACGCTGCACTGCCCGTTGCTCACCCTCGCCATCGCCGCCGCTCTGCCGACGCTGGCCCATGCCGAAGACAGCCCTGGCGCCGACGCCGGCGCATCCGCCGATGCGGCTCGCACCGTGGTCGCCCTGGACCAGGTGACGGTGACCGCACAGAAGCGCGCCACCAACCTGCAGGACACGCCGATCTCGGTGTCGGTGGTCGATGCCGAAGCGCTGAAGGATCGCAGCGCGATATCGCTCGGCAGCCTGTCCGATGGCTCCATTCCCTCGCTGCGGGTTACGCCGTTCGCCACCCGCAGTTCTGCGCTGAACATCGGCATCCGTGGCATCGGCGCCTCCGGCGACGCCAACCAGCCGGCGCGCGATGCCGGTGTCGGCATCTACGTCGATGGCGTGTTCATGGGCCGCGCGCAGGGCCTGGGCAGCATGCTCTACGACGTGGAGCGCATCGAAGTGCTGAAGGGCCCGCAGGGGACGCTGTTCGGCCGCAATACCGAAGGCGGCGCGGTGAGCATCGTGACCAAGGCGCCGACCGGCGAGTTTGGCGGCAGCGTCAGCGCCGGGGTGTCCAACTTCAGTGGGTACAACAGTGCGCTGCACCTGGACCTGCCCAAGGTGGGCGATGTCAGCTTCAAGATCGACGCCGTACAGGCCAAGCGCGGCGGCACCACCGAAAATCCCATGCGCGGCGAGCGCGACTTCAACAGCTACGACAAGCGCGGCGCACGCCTGAGCGCGCTGTGGCAGCCGAGCGATGACTTTTCGCTGCTGTACGCCTTCGACCGCTCCTACGATGCCACCACGCCGTATCACACCCAGGTGCTGGTGCCAGGCGCCTACCTCAGCCCGCTGCAGAAGGCAGGTGCCAGCCAGGACCGCCGCGACAGCGCCATCCTGGGCGGGCCGCAGGAAGACAATATCGGCCGCACCAGCGGCCATCTGTTGAACCTGTCGTGGGCATTGAATGACAACCTTGAGCTGAAGTCGATCAGTTCCTACCGCGAGCTGACCCAGGGCCAGTTCGACATGGGCCTGGTCGATGCGATCTCGGCCTATGGTGGCGCCGGCACGCCGTTCGGCCGCTACAGCCTGGCCCAGGTCTACCAGCACCAGTACAGCCAGGAATTCCAGCTGATCGGTAACACCTCGCAGGTGCAGTTCCTTGGCGGTGCGTTCTACTACCACGAGACCGCTGGCGACAATGCACAGACCCCGAACATGCTGGTGTGGGGGCCGGGTGGCAACAGCTACACGGTGAACCCCGCGACCAATCCGCTGGATCTTTCCCGGGTGCGTATCGACCGTGCCAGCAAGGCGTGGACCGACAGCCTGGGCGTGTTCGGCCAGGCCACGTGGACACCGGAAGCACTGCAGCGCCTGCACTTGACCGCCGGCGGTCGCTACACCCGTGATGACAAGAAGGGCAACCTGTACATCGTCAACGGTGCCGCCACCAACCTTGCGTTCAAGGACCGCTGGAGCCGCTTCGACCCGATGGTCAACATTGCCTACGACCTTGGCGAACACGCCATGGTCTATGCCAGGTACAGCACCGGCTTCAAGGCGGGTGGCGCCAACTCACGTTCGACCAATTACGCGGCCTTCGGTCCGGAGGAAGTGACGGCCTATGAGCTCGGCTTCAAATCGCAGTTCTGGGACAACCGTGCACGCCTGAACCTGGCCGTGTTCGATTCGACCATCGCGCACAAGCAGATGGACTTCTCGCTGCCGTTCGACCCGAACAGCGGTGAAACACGCACCACCATGGTCACCACCAACGCACTGAGCGATGGCAAGTCCCGGGGTGCGGAGCTGGAATTCAACGTGATGCCGGTGGACAACCTCACCCTCGGCCTCAACTACGCCTACACGAAGATCGAAGCGCAGACCGCGACGGACCCGTTCGGCGCTGGCGTGCAGGTGACCGTGCAGCCGCTGCTGGCACCGAAGAATGCGGGCAGCCTGTGGGTCGACTATCTGGTGCCATTCGCCAACTTCTCGGCACTGAAGTTCCATGTGGACGGCAACTGGTCCGACGGCTACTACACCAGCGAGTACGACCAGATGCTCACCGACAGCTCGTTCGTGGTGAATGCACGGGTGGCATTGGTAGATGTGCCGGTCAACAGCACCGGCACCACGATGTCGTTCTCGCTGTGGGCACGCAACCTGCTGGATGAGCAGCACCTGTTCTACAAGATCAACAGCGCGGCACTGGGCCAGAGCGGCATCTTCAACGACCCGCGCACCTTCGGCCTGGATGTGGCCGTCAACTTCTGATTCGAACGGAGA